>JARFXS010000045.1 GCA_029194465.1 Candidatus Nitrosocosmicus sp. | reverse complement strand
AGTCAATGTAGCAAAAATAAGCGACAACATATCATTTGAGGACGCAGCAGCGATCTCGATGGTAGGAATGACCTCCTGGCACATGTTAGTTGATAGAGCCAGAATGAAACCGGGGCAGACAGTTTTGATAATGGGTGGAACAAGTGGCATAGGAATGGTAGGTATTCAAATTGCAAAACTATACGGTTGCACTGTCATTGCAAGTGCAGGCAACCAACAGAAAATGGATAAATGCTTAGAACTCGGCGCTGATTTTGTTGTGAACCACAGACAAGAAGACTGGTATAAGAAAGTAAGGGACATGACTCAAAAAAAGGGAGTTGATATTGTGTTTGAACATATAGGTAAAACCGTGTTTCCACAAGAGGTACCCCTATTAAAAAGGGGAGGAACATTGGTATCTACAGGGGCTACTACAGGTTACGATTCCACAATAGATCTGAGGTATCTTTTCTTTAGAGGAATAAACATAGTGGGCGCAACGCAAGGTACTAAAGCAGAGCTCGAGGAAGTTTTATTTTGGACTTCAAAGAAGAAAATTAAACCATTGATAAACGCAGTGCTACCCTTTAGTGAAATGGTAAAAGGACACTTGATGATGGCTAGAGGAGACCAAATAGGTAAAACTATCACGACGCCACAAAGACTCTAAATTTAAATCAAAGTATCAGTCTATGAGAAAAAACTAAAGAAATCAAATAATGTGGTAAACCAGCGGGCTAGTGGTACAAGCGTATAACCACTCATTACATCCTTTGTATTATTTGCTTTTGATCCGATGATACCTCAAGTATCTCCATAATACTGACCGTGAATTCCAAATGGAATGTGATGTGGTACTGATGCTCTTGCAATTTCCTTAAATGATTTTGAATCTAGAATTAGTAAAAAGGATTGACCACTATTTGGATCAAGAACGACAGACAAAATCACCCCATCATCTTCCTCTTTGGCACCATGTCGAGGGACAAAAACTGGTTCTCCGGGTTGACAATTTTGTTCAGTCCAACTAACAGAGTCTCCAGTTTTCACATCTATCTTGACTAATCGATCAGTAAAACTGGTAACTGAGGACATCCCTACAGCGTATAAAAAGTTATAATTCCTCGTGTTAAGCTGATAATTTATCCTTGGTAACTCCAGTCCTTCATGCATTATTTTGTATCCCACAGACCCTTCGTCTAGACCAATCGTAAAACGACGATATTGACTAACCGGAATATCAATGGGGTCGTTTCCTCTCAGTACATCAAGATAGAGAGAATTTATGATGTTATTGTCTTTGTACGTTATCATATCAATTACTACCTTATTATCTACTTCAAATGCGTTTATGTGATGAAATGCAAAGAAAGGTTCACAAGAGTAGATCCCAGCTACCTTCCCATCTAGCCTATTTATTAACGTGAATTTTGTTCCCTGTTCAGGTCTCCATTTAAAATTCTCAATAAATGGTCTGCCTGATAAAAGCAAATCAAGGGAATTAACTAGGAGGGGAAATTCTACCAGGATTATATAATGTTCGGTTAAACCAAAACTATGCATGTATGAAGGTGTCTTGGCTTCAATAGATGTTATCAAATTACGAGTCTTTCCAGCTGTGATGCTATATACATTATACTTGCTATTACGAGAAAAATGAGTAAGATAATTGAATGATTCGTTAGTATTTTGATCGTAGTGGGGATGAGCAGTAGTAAGGTTCCCTAGTAGTTTGTCATCATAATTCAATACCCCAATCGTATCAAGTGTTTCAGGGTCGTATTCTATTGGAATTGGAGTTTCTGTCATAGCTATGAATTTATTATCAATTTTTGATATGTTGACGTTAGTGTTATCTGTTGTATCAAATGAGAACATTGAAGAGACCTTGCTAAATATTGAACGACAAGGATCGGTTGCAAATTCACGAAATGATATTTTTCCCTTTTCTTTTGTCTTGAGAAAAGCATTGCTTTTTATAAATTTGTTAGTATATGATACTTTTCCAGCATTGAAGGAAAATTTGTGAAGCATAGCCAATCCATCAAACCAATGTTTCAGAGATTGTTTATCCAAGTCAAATTTTGCGGGCCCATTTCTGATAAGAGATCCTGACAGCCATTCAGGGATTTTCCCCTGCACATGTAGATCATCAAGCATTACTTCCTCCTCTAAATTGGTAAATCCTAATTGTGACATGTTCTTTAAAGTAGTCATTTCTAACCACGATCCTCAATTATTACCAATATATGTGACCTCATTCCCAAGTGATTCAGGCACTGTATGAAATTCTTTCTGTGATTTGTCGAAGACAAATATTTGTTGTAACTTTTTTTTACTTTTTCTTCCATACCTAACTATTGGAATTTGAACTAGATTAGATGTTTTCAACGGCATCGTTTAATATCAATGAATGTATTGATAGATTCAAAATGCAGCAATTAGCTGATCTTTTATTCATTCTTGCAAGTATGGATAGATTAACCCTGCTTTCTGAAATAGATATGAACAAACAAAGACTTTCACAAATTACTTCCAAAATTTCTGCTACCCCCCAAGAAGCCTCCAAACATCTCATGAGATTACGCAATGCAGGAATAATAGAAAAGGACTCGGAAGGATTTTTTAATCTTACATCATTTGGTAAAATCATATTAAGGTTACTACCTGGACTAAAATTTGCAAGCAACAACCGGGAATATTTTTTGTCCCATGACTTGTCACCTCTTCCATTGGAGTTTAATGAACGACTTGGGGAGTTATGTGATTCAGAATTTACAGACAGAGTAGGACCTCTTTTATCATATATACAACAAACAGTAACCGAAGCGGAAGAATATATCTGGTTAATGGCAGACCACCCCATTGGAGGTGATGAATACGTAGGAGGAAAGAAACTAGAAACGAGTAACGTAAAATGGAGAGTAATCATCCCAAGAGGAACCGGTTTTGATGAAACAATTCTCCGATCCCCACCACAATTGACAAAACACAAGGGAAGGATTGAATATGCATTGATCGCAGATTCAAATGATATTAAAGCGGGCATTGTGCTAAGCGAAAAAAGAGCTGGAGTGACTTTTCCAGATATGACAGGAAAATTGGATTTTAATAGTGGGTTTAGGAGTAACGATCAGTTATTTCATAAATGGTGTTTTGATCTTTTTAATTTTTATTGGAACGAGGCAACAAGAAAAGTGGTTGTATAGTCTAGATGTACGGGTTAAATCAATCGGATTGCTGTTCCTTTTATACTTGTTTAGTTGGTCCATTTACATAAAAAGAAATGACCAACATACAGCATATTGGTAGTAGCTGCTAGGATATCTGATCTTGGTTGTTAGAGACAAGAATTGAAAAGATATTAACATTCAAAGGATTATTGAGATTCTTTTTACCAAGACCAAATTGAGTGATCATATCATTTTTATTTGAAGTTAACTATCAAGTGCAGATAATAATGGTTATGCTCAATAATGTAAAACTAGATCACGTAACATCCTTTGGAGACGCTGTATTCGCTTTTTCAATTACTTTCATAGCAATTTCCATACAAATACCGCCTTTGCCTGACAATCTTTCTGAACTGGAAGTTGTAAGCAGGATGTTTCAGCTTATCCCTCAGTTTGAAATGTATTTCACAAGTTTTGTTGTCATAGGAATTTTTTGGATAAAATATCATTTGATTTTCAATAAGATAAAAGATTCGCAAAGTATAATGTTGTGGCTCAACCTCATCCTGTTGTTCTTTGTTACTTTGATATCATTTGGAACTTCTCTTAGATTTGAAAATCAATACATATCAACTTTTATCCTTTATGCACTCATCTTGACTGCTACCAGCAGTTTGCTTTCGCTAATATGGATTCACGCAACAAGATATAATTTATTGAAAGACGATAATATGACAAATCGTCAGAAAAAATTATACATAATTCAAGGAATTATCCCTACGCTAATATTTGCTGGTTCTATTGGAATTGCATTTATAAATTTGCAACTTGCACAATATATGTGGATTCTAATTATTCCATCACAGATATTTTTTAAGAGAAAGACTCACTTGAATTAACTCGAGTCGGGTTTTGATTCATTTTTTATTCTGTGTTAGAAACTTTATCTAAAGATGATAGATTTGGTACCAGTAAGATCTTAGCGTATATTGGTGTTATTAGATAGTTGGATTGGGAGTGATTAATGTTAGAATAAGTAATGATCATTTTTGTAGAATCCGAATTGTAATAATAGGTTTAGGCTTTGATAAAAACACAAGTTTCCTTGTTTTCCTTTCCATATACTACTAAAAAATAGACTTCGTGAGGGCAAGGTGAATTTGTTAATACTACTCGAATTTGAAAGGGATTTTGTTATGTATGTATGTTCACTCCTAGAGCATGAACACAAAAATAAATAAAATTGGGATTTACTAATAATCGACCACAGTAGTTTTATTTAGCAAATTAGCCATTAAAGCAGGGGATCCGATTATGGATCCGTTTATTATGTCAGAATTATTATATCCTGCTATTTTTAAGCAAACTTCACAAATTACAACGTTTCCTCCATTATTTATAAAATCAGATACATTTTTTGTCAAAGGTTCTAATCCCAGATAATGGTGGGGATTCTTTACTCCTATTTGTACACCCTCGATGCTGAGCATCAAAGTCACATTATAACCCATTTTTAACATGGTTTGAGAATCCAATATGGCAATAGTAGACCTCCAAGGTTCATCACTACTCAGATGGTAAACAAGCTGGTTTTGTTAACTTCTGTGCGAATATGGAAGGCGCAGAGAGATTAGAAAAAGAAGGCACATCGTTAAAAAAATCATGCTAACAGTCGTATAAGAAGAGATCACAAATCCCAAAGATAAGAAGCATGGAAATATATGAATTAAATTTGAATTTAGTTGAGCCTATACTAGTTTCAATCATATGAGAGATTGTCATTTAAGGTTACTATTAATCTTTATAGCTTTGATTTGATAAATGTAGGTCCTAAAATTAACTTTACTTTGATTGATGTTATCATATTTTCTTTATTCTAATTGCAATAAATTTCACAGTTAATGGAGATAATTCAAATGGTGAATGATATCTGATTGTGTTTGATTAGGATCTCCAGCCCTATTCCGTTTCTGTTTCCATTGACGGATCCAAATAATTATGAAATACAAAATAAATAATAAAGCAAGCAGATAATGATATCAATTACAAGCCAATTCATTGTCCGATTCCCCCCCCTCCACATAATACTCTTGATTTTTATGAAAATCACAAGAAATAAGATCCTGGCTTTGTGCTAATGCGTTACTTCCTGTGTTTTCTTGATTTTGGACGTTAATGTTGTTACCAGAACCGATTGTGTCTCCACCAGATACTACTTGGCTGTTTTGGCTAGAGGATTGAGATTGGCTGATACTTTGTTCTGCAGAGTTTCCACCCTGTCCACTTTGTGCTAATGCATTGTTTCCACTGTTCTTTTGGTGTTGGAAGCTGACATTGTTACATGAGATAAAGGTTGTTCCACCTGATACACATTGTGCATTTTGGTTTGATGATTGTGATTGATCTATGGACTGTTTTGCTTTATTTTTCTTGTTGTGTGTGGCTAAAGCATCATCTACATTTAGCATTGGACTGACAAAAAGAGCTAATGCTACCACTACTGCAATTGATGCGACAAAAAGTTTTTTGTTCTTGTTTTTGTTGTGAATATTTGTTTTATTCATACCAGTCATACAATAGAAAAAATATATGGCATTTGCTAACTGATTGCAATACTCTAATATTCTAGCAGTTTTAGAATTATCATTACTCGTTGGATTGGATTTACAAATGATGAGGTTGTGTTTTTCAACTCACTTGGTTTTAGTACAACAAAGCAGTAAAAGATTACTACATTACATACCACAGTTTGTAATGATTAGTAGTAAAAAAATAATAGCATAATAAAAAGTATGATGTAAACATTCTTTTGGTTAAGTATGTCAGAGGGGCCCGAAGTAAAGATTACTGCAGATAAGATATGGAATGCACTATCGGGCAAAAAAATTGCTAATATTTTGAATAACAAAATTGACAATAGTCTTGAATATAAAATAATTGGATCTTCTACAGAATATGTGAAGACATTTGGAAAAAATATTGTCATTAAATTTTCATCTGGGGTTTATCTAAGGAATCACATGATGATGTGGGGAAAATGGCGAATTTATGAAAGAGCTGAATATGAAAGTGGGACTGCAAAATCACCACCTCATTCCTCCTATACAAAACTGAAGCATAAAAACACAGATAAAATCCAGGTTAAGAGAGAAGAGGTATCGGATGTGAGAAAAGATTCGCGGAATCGATTAACCATTATTACATCGGACAAGGTTTTGGTTCAGTTTAATGGCCCCATATTGCAATTTTCATTGAATGATCCTGCAATTATGGAACCTATCGCATCATTGGGCCCCGATGCAATGAGCCCTAATTATGACAAAGATACAGTAATGGATATCATGAAATCAAAATCTAAAAATACCGGAATGATAATCTCAAATGCCTTATTAGATCAGAACATTTTGAGTGGAATCGGAAACAAGTATAAGTCAGAAATTTTATTCCTAAATAATATCTATCCTTTTGAAAAAGTGACGACATTCTCTAATGATGAATTGGATAGACTTGTAATGGATGTACCAGAATATTGAAATATGGTTATCAAAATAGCGGTAGGACAAGAAAGCCCAAGCCCATGGATAAAGAAAAGATCTCATGATATACCACACATTGGTATTTAGAAGATCAGGAAAACCGTATTGGACATGTGGTTCCAAAATTGTATCAGAAAGAAAATTAACCGCAAGGCCAACTTTTTGGTGTCCTAATTGTCAACCGATCAATGTCCGCTAATAGTCACAGATAGACCAAGTCATATTCAAATCAGCTACATCAGGTAACTTTAGACTGATTCATGATTTACTTTTGTTTTTTATATGAAATTGATTTTGATATATTGCCTCAATTTTTTCTAATTCATCAATGTCTTTTAGTTCTTTGTCATATCTGATATTTTTTATCCGAGGAAAACGTAATGCATATCCACTGTTGTGTCGATCACTCTGTTGGATAGTATCAAAGGAAACTTCTAGAACAATTTCGGGCTTTACAATAATCTTGCTACCTTTATCTCTTATTATGATGGACCTTAATTTTTTGGTCATGTAATCAATCTCTTTATTGGATAGACCTGAATATGCCTTACCTATTATTTTTAGACCACCAAAGACATTCTCCCCGTTTGCCGATGCTAATTGGTTGTCGACAATACTAGTGGCGTAATTTTTTACTGCCAAAGTATAATCTGAAAGCGTTCCTGCTCGTTTTCCATGACCATATTCAGCAATTACTACTACAGCATCAATAGTATCTAACTCTTCCTTCAATTTTATCCAATATTTTCCTCTTTTACCAGGATAGTACTGCGATAAAGGATCCTTAAGGATTAATCCCTCATGCCCTTCATTTCTACTTTTTTGAAATCTATCGGTTATTCCATCCACAGATGAAACTAACTTGCTTTGAGCAATAGAAATTATAGAGTCTTTAAACTGAAAATTTGCTAACAGCCTCTTTCTAGAGTTAAGAGTATCTTTGATTACCTGTCTTTGATCATAGAGCATTATGTCATATACAACATAACAAATTGGTATTTCAGATAAGATGGTGTTTGTCATGTTTTTTCTTCTCAACCGTTTTTGTAGTTCTTGAAATGGCAGTGGTCTGTCATTTTTGAAAGCTATTAGTTCACCATCTAAAATGAAATTAACATCGTCACGATCGATGTTATCGGCATCACTTTTATCAGGATGTACATCATGTTTTTTTTGTCTTGTTTTTGCTTTTTTTATTCTTACATCCAAGGCAGAGTGAATTAATTCTGGAAATGCATATGAAATATCGGCAAGATTTCGAGAGTAGAGTTTACAAACATTCCCGAATTTGTGCATTTGTACTCTGATACCATCATATTTATATTCACAAAGGAGCGGCCTGTCAAAATATTTGACAATCTCTTCTGCAGTAAACATTACATCAGCCAACATGAAACTCATAGGGACAAATGGTTTAATCGCTACTAAGTTTAAGTCATTTCTTTTTGACAATAAAGCTACATTTGCAATGTCTCCTGACATCAACATTGCTTCTCGTATACTCTCAACACTTTTTTCAAATGCTTTTGCAACGGCTATTTCTATAAGACCGTCATAGGAACCTATACGCATTTCATTGGATATTATTTTTACAAGGTATTTAGCCTCCAAGGGTGAGCATCTTAAAAGCAATCCTTTTAAGATATTTTTCTTGTCGTTGTTAGACCGGGAACCTTTAAGATTTGCAATTTTTTTAAACTGATCATATATTTCCTTTAAAGTTGGTTTTTCTTCCAGAGTATCTACGCTATTGAAAAGTGTTACGATCTTCTTATTAGAAATTGCATACTCTGCAATAGTCCCCATATCACCATGTTCTAAATGAAGTCGCATTACATCTGTCTGATCCAATCTAGAGATTTCCAACAGAGACTGTAGTATTGTTCTAAACCCTACATTTAAATTATAAATTGATCCCTTGGGGAAAATCTTTCCAGACAAAAACAGAACTGCTATAGGTAGAGAATCGTCATCCAAGCCTGAAATATATTGTACGATTAAATCGACTTTTTTATTCTTGCTTGTGGTAATCCGTATTGATTCACACGCCTCAACCAGGGTAGAAAAATAAGATACCTTGTAATGAATATCATTTGTCAAGTTAATCTTCCCCAATCAACCTATGATTAGAGAGAATTTTACTCCAATATTAGGTACTGTGAGAACATTTCTAGACAGTCCGTGATTTATCATATAAAGACTGATCGAGTTCAGGAGTAGGAGATTGACAGTTGATAGTACAATCAAATAATTTGGTCTACTTGCATGTATTGATAATTTTGTTCATTTATAATATTATGAATTATCATGATCTAGATTTCGGCCTGATCTTTTTAAAATACCTTTCATTAATATCACACAACATAACATGAATCACAATAATAAAGATAATGAAGGTATATCAAAGTCGGGAGAAAGGGTAGCAGTAATAACAGGTTCTAGCAGGGGAATAGGTAGAGCAATTGCTTTAAATTTTGCAAAATCAAAGGAATATTCATCTATAGTAATTAATTCAAGAAGAATAGATGAAGCCGAGCTAGTAGTACAAGAAATAAAAAAAAACACTAGTTGTGATTCGATTGCTATCCCCGGAGATGTTTCACAGGAGAAAGACTGTATAAGATTGATTGATGAAACAGTAGGTAAATTTCAGAGATTGGATGTATTAGTCAATAATGCGGGGATTCAAAAGGACATTCCACTGACCGAAACAACCCTTCAGGATTGGTATAACATTATATCAGTAGATCTTACTGGTCCATTCATCTGCAGCAGAGAAGCAGTTAAACAAATGAAGGTCCAAAATGATCCTCGAGGTGGATGCATAATTAACATATCTTCAGTTCACCAGATTATTCCAAAACCCCACTATGTACCATACGCAACCTCAAAAGGCGGAATCGAAATGATGACAAAAACCATGGCACTAGAGTTGGCTACCGACAACATCAGGGTAAACATCGTTGCTCCAGGCGCAATAGACACGGATATGAATATTAATTTGCGTACTAATGTTGAGGAACGTGAAAACACTTTAAGAAAAATACCCATGGGTAGAATAGGAAAGGACGAAGAAGTAGCAAACGTGGTGGAATTTCTTGCATCCAATAAGGCTAGTTACATAACAGGAAGCACTGTTATAGTTGATGGGGGAATGACCCTATATCCTTCGTTTGCTCTTGATTACGATCATAATTCCAATCATATTTTTCCAAAAGGTTCAATGTGATAGAATGAAACAAGGAAGACAATATTAGAATCCATATTAAATAAAAAATCAGATTATAAATGACAGATCTAAAAAAGCTGCTACAAAAATGTGAAGAAGTATTAGACAAGAATTGGAATGGATCATTTACTATACCTTCTGCTACACTATATCCTCATCAATGGAGTTGGGATGCTGCCTTTATCGCAATAGGCAATTCATATACTCATACTGAAAGAGCAATCAAGGAAATACAATTTTTGTTTGATGCACAATGGAAAAACGGCATGATACCCCATATTGTCTTCAACGAAAAAGAAAAAACATATTTTCCTGCAGCAGACTTTTATGAAATTACTCGTTCACCAAATGCCCCAGATCATATAGGCACATCCGGAATGACACAACCGCCCGTGCACGCTCTTTCATGCTACTATATACATCAGAACTCAGAGCATAAATTAGAGACAATAACCTTTCTCAAAAATATTCTTCCAAAATTAATGAATTTTCACAGATATCTTTTAACTGATAGGGATCCAGAGGAATCAGGTCTTGTCACTATTTTACACCCCTGGGAATCTAAAGAAGATGATTCTCCAATCTGGGACCAGCCTTTATCTCGAATTTCTTTCACGAAATCGGATCTTCCGGATTTCAAAAGACTTGATATTATAGCAGTGGAAGAAGCATCCGAAACGATTCCCAGTGATGACGAATATAACAAATTCATCTATATGATTGAGATCATGAAAAAATGTAACTATGATGAGAAAATAATGTATGAAAAAATGCCATTTAAAATAAAGGATTTATTATTTAGTAGCATTCTGTATATGGTCAACAAATATTTATTAAAAATTATAGAAATACTGGAAGAAGCTGAAGGACTGGGATCAGTAGGAGAGGTTCAAAATTTAAGATTAAATTCCAAAGATGAATTTAGTAAATATAGTAAATACAAAATAGAAATACTACATTGGATAGCAAGAACTGAACGAAATTTCTACCGATACTTTTTGCCACCTTATTATTCTAAAGTAGGGAAAAGTGAACTTGGTCTATTTCTAGATTATGATCTGATAGCAAAAGACTGGATTAAGACCAAAACAGTCTCATCACTCATTCCATTATCAACTGGTTTATTATTACCGGAAGAGGCCGAAACTATGGTCAAGTTTTTAAAACATGCTTATCATTATGGTCCTGGAAAATATTCCCATGAACCGGTGCTGCCTAGCACTGGCCTCCGTGAAGAATATTTTAGTTCTCTTACTTATTGGCGTGGACCAGTTTGGATAAACATGAATTGGTTCTTCTGGTTAGGATTATTAGAATACGGATACGAGAAAGAAGCTGAGGTAATAAGACAAGGAGTATTTGAACTAGTACAAAGACATGGAGTTAGAGAGTACTATGATCCTTATATAGGTAAAGGATTAGGAGGTAAAGATTTTTCATGGATAGCCGCCCTAGTAATTGACATGCTCCATCACCCAAACAAAAAGAAAAATTGAATGCCCTGGAAAATGCTTCAGAATATTGATAGAAATATTACCATTAATGATTATAGGAACAAAAAGGATAGGATATAAATTATTGAATTATTCAATAATTTTGTCTCATTACTCTATAACTAGCTTTGTAAATATTTACCTAAAAAGTCTAGAGTTTTTTTCCATGCATCCGCTGTCTCAGTGGGGGCATAATTGTCATTAGATGGATTTGCAAAAGCATGACCAACATTAGGATAAACATAGATCTCGTTTGGCACTCCAGTATCATTTAGAGCCTTTTGGAATTGTTTTACAGAGTCAACCGAAATTGATTGATCCTTACCTCCAAATATTCCTAGAACTGGTGCTGTAATATTCGAAATCGCTTGAGAATCGTTGGTTAGTCTACCGTAGTAGATAATTGTGGCGGCAATAGGGTCATCCTTGTTGTTGATGGCTAATTGCAATGACTGTTGACCTCCAAAGCACCAACCCAAGGATGCTATCTTTGATGGGTCGACATTATCAAGGGATCTCAAATAATTTACAGCCCCTTTCATGTTTTCTATCGCAATGTTTGGATTTTCTCTAATCGCCCCAGTTAGTTCTCCTGAGCGTTCTGGATTGTTGGTGACGACTTCGCCGTTAAACAGATCCACAGCTAGTACCACATACCCATTTTTGGCAAGTAGGTTAGCTGATTCTTTGATATAATCATTCAATCCCTTGTTTTCATGAATAAGAATGACAGCAGGAAGTTTTGCTTTTTCGCTGCTTTGGTTTTGGTTTGGATAAACTAAATAGCCCGTAGTATTTCCTCCAAAATATGTTACTGTCTTGTTCTCTATTGATTGAAGATTTGCACCGGTAGATGAACTATTGTCCCCAAAACTCACCAAAGTCATAGCAGATAAACCCGTACTTTGTTGAGCATGGATTGTGGGTGTAGACGCTATCAAATAGGCAGGAAATATAAAAATTGCTAGTAATGTAATTATGGTAGATTTTTTCATCAAGAATAAAAACATATTATTGCTTTTAACTATTTTGTAAATCCATCAAGGTTTTAATTATGTTGGTAAAATTTATTTTCTATTAATTAGACGGAATGATCCCAAGTCATCATATGTTTGTTCAAACAAGTATTAAATCGGTAAAAAGGGTTTGGAAGTAAACCCCTACAATGTATTCACGGGTTTATAAATTATGCTCTTGTCTAGAAAAATCAAAAGGATATTTAGTCTTTCATGTAATACAAACCAATGAAAATTTGTTTTTTAGAAAATTGAGTTAGGTAGACTTTACTAATTTTCTAAATCTTCTCCGCTTATCCTTCCTTATCTGTATGTTAAATGTCTCTTCATTAATTCGGGGAGCCTCAATGCCTCCTCGTGTCTTTTAGATTTGTCCAAAAGGTTTGCTCATTTTCGTCATATTAGTAATTACATTGTAATGATAAAAGTATGTATGATGGCTTGCTGACGATGTGACCTTCCCTTTGATTGTGCTTTTTGACTTGACAGACTTTTTTTTCTTTATTCTTCGGTCATTTCAGATGCCATTTATATTAAAAACCTTAAATCACTTTTCTAGTTTTAGAAAATTATGAAAATTGTTGCAGTGTTATATCCTGGAGGAGAAATAGCAAAAGAACACCGGAGATTCTAGGGTCGGCAGAGAATGCTCTTGGCTTGACAGATTTTCTCAAAGATAAAGAGGAAATGAATTTATCGTATTAACCGATAAAGAAGAGGAACTTGATAAACATATCTCTACTATGGATATTCTTATCATTACTCCTTTTTGGCCGGCCTATGTTTACCGAAAGAATTTCCAAAGCTACAAACTCAGCGGCTCATCTTAACTGCGGGTGTAGGATCAGATCACAGATTTGGCTGCAGCAGCAAGTAAGTAAAAATAACTGTTGCAGAAATACAGGTAGTAATGTGGTAAGTGTCCTTGAGCAAGTTGTTATGCATATCTTAGCTTTAGTGCGAAACTACATACCAGCGTATAAACAGGTTATAGAAGGTAGATGGGATATAGCAGAGATAGCATCAAAAGGCGCATGATCTAGAAGACAAGGTTGTTGGAATTATCGGAATGGGAAGAATTGGACAAAGGGTTTGTGAAAGGTTGAAAGCATTTGATGTTAAAATGCTTTATCATGATCAAATCTTCACGGACTGCAGAAGAATTTAATTTCGGTGTCAGATACACCCCTAGAGATCAGATCGTCGAACAGTTTTCGATGTAAATGGCACAACACTCCCTTTAACGCCAGAGACATTTGCATAAGTCGCATCGAGATCTAATTTTAGAATGGTACAGCCATCTTGTTAATAAGGTTTTCGAGAAAGATCACCGTAGATACTTCGCTATGCCTTTTGTATGTTATATCCTGGAGGAGAAATAGCAAAAAGAACACCGGAGATTCTAGGGTCGGCAGAGAATGCTCTTGGCTTGACAGATTTTCTCAAAGATAAAGGACATGAATTTATCGTATTAACCGATAAAGAAGAGGAACTTGATAAACATATCTCTACTATGGATATTCTTATCACTACTCCTTTTTGGCCGGCCTATGTTACCAAAGAAAGAATTTCCAAAGCTTCTAACCTTAAGCTCATCTTAACTGCGGGTGTAGGATCAGATCACATAGATTTGGCTGCAGCAGCAAGTAGTAAAATAACTGTTGCAGAAATTACAGGTAGTAATGTGGTAAGTGTCGCTGAGCAAGTTGTTATGCATATCTTGGCTTTAGTGCGAAACTACATACCAGCGTATAAACAGGTTATAGAAGGTAGATGGGATATAGCAGAGATAGCATCAAAGGCGCATGATCTAGAAGACAAGGTTGTTGGAATTATCGGAATGGGAAGAATTGGACAAAGGGTTTGTGAAAGGTTGAAAGCATTTGATGTTAAAATGCTTTATCATGATCAAATTCCTCTACGGACTGCAGAAGAATTTGTACTTGGTGTCAGATACACCCCTAGAGATCAGATCGTCGAACAAGCTGATGTAATTACAATAAACACCCCTTTGACGCCGGAGACCGATGGTATGTTTAATCGAGATCTAATTTTTAGAATGAAAAAAGGTGCCTATCTTGTTAATACAGCTCGAGGAAAGATCGTAGATACTCATGCTCTTGTAGAAGCTTTGGAAAAAGGTCATTTAGCAGGATATGCTGGCGATGTTTGGTATCCACAACCGGCCACAGGAGATCATCCTTGGAGACATATGCCTAATCATGCTATGGTCCCTCATTATTCTGGAACAACCCTAGAAGCACAAAACAGATATGCAAATGGAGTAAAGGATTGTCTTAGGCGGTTTCTAGAAAACCGTCCACTTGAACAACAATACCTTATTGTCGATAAAGGTGACGTGGTAAGCCCGAGTTACAGCTATGCTTTCAAGAAATAAATATGCTTTTGATATTAGTCTCGATCTCAATCTATTTTTGTTGAGGATAAATACAGCATATTGACATAATTTTATATCTGCCATATACATTTTATTTGTCTCCTAGGTTGGTTCATAAAATTTCAAAAGCCCTTCCCTTTCCACAAGCCGGCCCAACTACTATCTAGTCCATGAAAAGAATATTATAGCAAAATTTTCTTGCAGTTTGATGTTCTAAGAATAAATTTCATTAAAATCTCGCAGTAACAAGTATCCAAACTATGATATGATTAATTTAACTTATACATTTCGACTATAATGAGTAACATAACAAAAACTAGTAAGATTGGTATCTTTGCAGTGATGTTTATTGCAGCAGCTTTGATTGGTTCAGTTCTTACAATTGGTGACAACATTGCATTTGCAACCAAAAAACATAACGACGCAGAACAAGAAATTGAACAAGATCAGGATAGCGAACAGAATGCACAATGTGTATCTGGAGAAATCACCTTTGCCTCATGCAATAACGTAGGAATACAATTACAAGAACAATTAGGCGACTTAGCTTTAGGTCAACAATAAACTATTTTTTTTAACCAAGTTCTGATAGTGTTACTAACGTAAGTTTATCTTTTATTTCTGCTCCACCCTAAAGTCGGTTCCTTGTTCAAATTCGATGAGAATAACTAGCTACAGATATGAGTTGGAAGAGTAAATGCCCATTTCTAGACATTTGGTATTATAAATAAGACAAACCAAGGCAACAATCGTCAAACTCTTGGCCGAATTAACTAATATAGTAGAACAAGTCACACGCTCCAGTTTTGAATCTATTTCAATTTAGATACTGGGTAAATGAGGAGTTGCCCCATGTTCAAAACAAGTAATGGAATTGTTATTGCCTTAATGGTCCTCTAACAAGGATTATTATCTAGGTGGAAATAGTCTGTGCGCCCGTTGAAAAAGCATCCGCTATACTCTGTTTACTTTATGCGTTATTTTTCTCGATAGCTATTCATATTATAATAGCATAGAACTTAATTCCCTTAAAGCTTAAATTCTAAATCTACATTGCTTTATCTGAGGAATTCTAGCCAGTGTCTCTCTCACCTGTGAGAAGTTATTCTAAGCCCCTTCTCATGGGTAAACTCTAGTCTTTAATGGATGTAGATAATCGAAACTTAAAGCTTAAACTATCTTATATATGATATATGTAATAGCAGGTTAAGATGTTTAGAGAAATAATCCTTCCTCTTTATTATATGTCTCTGTCTTCATGTTACTATTAGATGAATTTATGTTATATACACAAATACAAAGATAAATGAATATTTTATTCCTATTATCAGAAGGATGTGATATGTTTAATTACTTATTTAATTAAATGCTAACGACCTAGAAAATAGTAATAGGCTACATTCATGTCATAAATAGTGTTGTAATAAGGGCTATGACAACGAAGGGTAAGTCGCAAACTACTTTCATAGATTCCTTATGAAAACCTATCAAAAACATGAGACTTGAGATCGATCTGGATGATGACGTGGTCACAAGTTTACTGATGCCTTTTTACTATTTTCTAGGAATATATTATTGTTGGCCTTTTATCATCCTCTAATTTCAAGTTTTAATAGATCTCAAATATTATTCCAGTCTTAACCTTTTTTAAAGGGTACGACATAATAATGAACTATTAGAAATGTCCTTACCCCATTCAGTGATGGTGGTGGACGATGAACCAGAGATAGCAAATCTTTATAGAGAATTTCTACGAAAGTCTGGTTTTATTTCGACCTGCTTCATCGACCCGCTACTTGCACTTGAGCACTACAACCAAAACCCTAATCGATACTCTCTTATTATCACGGATTTGTGCATGCCTAGTCTTGATGGAATAAGATTCGCTAAAAGGATAAGAGAATTTGATACCAAAATAAAGATACTATTAAATACAGCATTTTATTTCAATGAAATGCCAAATACCGAAGAATATAGGGAAGCCAAACTAACTGGACTAATTCAAAAGCCGACAAGGCTCTCAGAATTAAGACAAAGAATAATAGAGTTGTTGTCGAAATGACCCCAATCAATATTTTTTTATAAATCATTGGTTTGATTCAAAAGATTTGGGAAGTCGGAGACAAAAAATTCGTACCGACCACACTCTTAAAAAATGTAACTGATGGATCTATCAACTTTAATGGAAGCGGCATACTAGCCCACAGTACTTCTAGCGATATATACACAGGCTCCTATATTCTTAATGACACATCTTTTAGCAATAACAACAGTAGTAGCATAGGTAATCAATAGATCTTTTTTTGGTAAAAAAGACAAGTATTAGTACTGAAGGCAAGCCGCCCGTTAAGGGCATTCCCATAACTAATAAATTAGTTGTATCGATGTTTCTCCATTAGACAGACATCATATTCATCTAATTACGCTATAACATCTTCAATTTCTATTTTTATCTGCACACAGATCTTTAACTCCTCCTCAGCGAGTCTTGTTAATCTGTTACCATTGTTATTAACATTGACATTGCATTTTTGGTAGCTATCACTTTTCACTTTATGTGATCAAACAGGTAGTCCGGTAGGTAAATACCCCCGCTCAGAGTCTTGTAAATAGCGATTTACTTTTCGAGGTTCAATAATCTCATATAATCATTAAATACAGTAACAACGCGATCAGTTATCAGATTCGGAACAATGGTAATATCTGCTCGACAAGACTCCCATGTTACCTCCTATAAATGAAGTTGTAGTGACTAGGTTACATGAAGTAGTAAGATTATTCTCCAGTGGAACATACATGCCTTATTTCAATTTTATGACCTCATTGCTAGGATATTAAATTTATCACCGGATGAAAAGCCTAACATAGCACCATCTAATACAGGTATCAAACTTGGATTGGAGATTTCTTCGTTTTGTTTGGATGGAAGAGATAATTCGCCTAGTTTATTACCCGTCTTGTTTAGTACCACAACATTTAGAATTTTTCCAGAGTCTCCATGACCAGATTCCCCATCTTCTTCAGATTCAGGGAGAGTGACAAAAGCCATCCAGATATTATTGTTCTTGTCAACAACTAGATCCATGTTCGTATGGGAGGATGGTACAAAGTCTGATGTGTGCACTGGAATTGGATCACTAAAGGTCTTGCCCAAATCATTAGAATTTACGTAGTAGTAACCAGGTCCATCAGTTCCATTCCCTGTAAAATATCCAACATGTAGTGTTCCTTCAGAGTCGAACTGAAGTCCAGGTCCAACCGATGGACAACCATTCATATACCATTCAAGCTTTTGGACTTCGACAGGTTCTGAATATTTTAGGCCCGAACCATTATCTAGAGTATGTGAAACTACTATATCTCTCGTAGTAGAATAAATAGGAACCTCTATTAGACCTTGTTGCAAGGCAGTCTTATCAACATACTCAGAATCAGATTGGTTCGAGATATATTTATCGGAATAGTCACTCAATTGAGCGTTTGTTCTTTTGCTATCACGCCATGCGAAGTATACCTCCCCGTTTGGTCCATGGGTAGTTGCAGTATCACAGCATTGGCAACCTTCTTTATCCAAGGTTAATTTTTTAAAAGTATTTCCATCGTCGGTAGATCGCAGTATGTTTATTTGGGTAATGTAATCTAGTTTGTCCATATCATATGCCACCGAACTTTCATTTACCGCTACCAATTCGTTATTTACATAGGGTATCAATATTGTACCATTCTTTGAAATGGCCAAGTCAGCATATAGCTTCTCACTGATGGGTTCATTCTTTGCTGGGTAGATAGTAGGCTCAAAGCTTTTACCACCATCAATTGATTTAGCTAGTCGTATATCACCGATACCCCAGAATGTTTCGTGAGGAACTATCTTACCCCAAGATACAAGAATTTCATTGTTGGGCCCAAATCGAATCGGAGGAGATATGTATGCAGGATCAGCATCTCCCTCCTTATCATTTACTCTCACCGGTGGAGTAAAGGATGAACCGTTATTATCTGAACTAATCATATAGAGATTAGTAGAATCATTATTTGCTCTATGGAATACAGCATGAATATTATTCGTATTTGAATTTATTGCCAGTCCGGGATCAGTTGCATTTTGGATAGTAGTATTTTTTATGATTTCAATCTTTCCTTGGGTTTGTGCTGTTACTGATTCATAATCAAACTCAACACTAAAGATAGTAAGGAACAAAGTTGATATAAATATTGACAATAAATGTACATAATCGGATGTCGTAAAATGTGTCTGTTTTAATATTTTCATAAATGATTTACAATTGTTAATCAAGATATTTTTTATATAAGGTTTATAGTACAATCATAGAACTAATGCTTTTGAGTTAAGAAGAAAAATTGAAAATAACGTAGTACATGTATTCTCAATCCATCATGTTTCTCTATATGGCCCAAGGTAAACTAAATAAAAAAGAAACTAAGGATAGGATTTTCTAAAAAAATTCTATCCCAGCATAGGGAATGTTCCTGCCAAAGAGGTTGTAATAATAGTCAAGTATCCAGTGAGTAATAGAACACCCATAACCATCAACAATGCAACACTTATCCTGTGAATCCATGGCATATACTTGTTTAATTTCTTGTAAGTTACTAAATATTTGTCAATGGCAAGTGCTGATAATATGAATGGAATTGCCAGTCCGCAAGAATAGACTACAAGCAGCAGTATACCATCATATAGAGAGGTGGTTACTGCAGCTACTGTCAGGATACTAGCAAGTATTGGTCCAATACAAGGAATCCAACCAGCTCCAAATCCCATGCCTATTAACAGCGAACCTACATGTCCTGCGGGTCTTTGTGTGAATTTATATCCTCTATCTCTCTGAGCTCCTGGGATCTTTAATATACCAAGGAGATTAAGGCCAAAGATTATTATCATTATTCCACCAATGATTTCAATCCAGCGACTATATTCGTGAAATACAGATCCAATTGCAGTAATAGAAGCTCCTAAAGCAACAAAGACTAGTGAAAATCCGAATATGAATAAGCATCCTCTGATAAAGGTTGTTGATTTTATTATAGACATTTTCTGTATAGATTCTTGGTTTTTGAATTCTTCTTCCGCTGCTGCTTCTATCCCTGAAATATCTGCTTTTATATCAACGTTGGAACCCATTGTTGAGGAAGACTCTTCATCCTTTTCAGAAATCGATTTTCTTTTGTTATTCTTATTTAGTAATTCGTCAGAGCTCATCCCAGTTATGAAGGCAACAAAACTGGGGATTATTGGTAAAATGCATGGTGACAGAAAACTTAAGACACCAGCCACAAATGCTATGGGTATCCCTATAGTAGCAATATCGCTACTACCTGTTCTAGTATCGGTATTGGAATCCTGTTCAGCTGTGATAGTAGTAGTACTAGCAGATAACAACGAAGAATTAGACAATGCATTAGAAGTTGCAAAAGCTGGTGAGATCTTCATAAGAGCATTTTCTACTAACGATTTGGTACTAGCTGACATTGGATTAAACTGACCTTTCCAGGTATGATATATGGTTCCATTCTTATCTATTAGATAGGATTCAGGGACACCTATAGCTTTAAAGGTCCTGGTAAAAGAATCATTAGGATCATGCCAAATAGGGTATGTTATATTCATTCTGTCAGTAAATAGTTTTATTCGATCATCCATTCCAAAACTATCAACACTTACTCCAATAACTTCGAGTCCTTTGTTTTTGTACTCTTCATACAATTGTTCAAGTCCTGGCATTTCTTCTCTGCAAGGAATACACCATGTAGCCCAAGAATTCAATATGATAAGATCACCAGTAGCATTTACAACAGTTAGTGGTTTTCCATTTTCAAGTGATAGTGCTTGGTAAGATTTTATCTTATTCGCGGGAATTGATTGTTCTAAATTTTCTGATGCAGTTGTCTGTCCAAAAACATAATAATTTTCTATTTCTTTGTCTAGATTCGAAGTACTAGTAAAAAAAATCAGGAATGAAAAAATCATAATTGGTGGAATGATAGTTGTACAGTTTGAAGTTATCCGTTTAAACATGTTAAATTACCTCACATGCCATTTTGAGTTTTCATATTTGTACTATAAATTTGATTAGTATGAGGATCTACAAATGAATCGGCTCCTTGCGAACCGCTATCTATAACAGGGATAGAAATTGATTCTTGAATCTTATTTGTTAATTGAACATGTGAATTTGTAGTTTGACTTAGTCCAATACACAAAACCATAACAGATAGTGACGGCAAAACGGCAATTGAAAGTCTCACAAAATTATAATCTTTAAAAAATATATAATATTTCTTGTACATTAGTCGAAGAAAGAAAGATTATATCTTTCTACGAAATTAGAAAATCATCATTGAATAACTTTCCATGATAATAGATAGAACATATGATCACAATCCCGGTGGAAAAACAAACGTTTTTGATATATTATTTGGTGATTTCCCATAAATTAGGGATATTTCATCATGAGGATGTAGTACAATATCCTTGATATCAATGTCATTATTGACAATGTTGTTACTATGTACAGAAGTGTAATCCGATGCTTATTGTGCTAAAGCGACAGGCGATACAAACGATAATGTATACAGTACAGCAATAATTAGAAAAAAAGAAATAAAAGATTAAGAAATCATGTTACCCTGTGTGTTACTGCAGTAAAAAAAATTAAAGCAGTTTCTTACTATTATTCAGTTTTGTTCAGTTGTTGACTTAGATCAAATTGTGACATATATGGTTCGGGGAATCCTGTTCTATCCTCAGGACATCCAAAACCTCCTTGCAGTGCCTTTCTTACCACATTTTCGGAAATGTCAACTGTAGAGTTATCAGAAGGTGCGGATTCTCCTCCTGCTGGATGACATGAGAATGTTACGTCAAAGTTTGTTCCATTGATGTTTCCATAAATTCGATAGTCAAATGTTGTTGCAACTGTTGGATAAAATGTCTCTGACTCATATTTTCCTACTTCACCAAATGCAGGATCCAAATTAGATGTCATGTTCTTGTCACCTGCTAATATTTCCACCTTTAACA
>JARFXS010000192.1 GCA_029194465.1 Candidatus Nitrosocosmicus sp. | reverse complement strand
CCTCGCAATTTGATTTTGTAGAACTTGTTAAAAATACCATTCAGGATTTTACCACAAGTTCCGAAAAAAAAGAAGAAAATGTGTTCATTGATTTTGATTTCCACGATGAAACTAAATCAAAAGAGGTTCTTGATCAATCCATCTTGATAGAAGGAGATAGGGCTAGAATATCGCAGGTGTTATTAAACTTGTTAAATAATGCAAGAAAGTTTACCGAAGGAGGAAAAATAACAGTAACAGTATTGATGAAAAAGAACACAAAAGAAGTAATAGTAAGTATCAGTGACAGGGGGAAAGGAATTAATTCTGAAGTAATGAGTCATCTATTTGAAAAGTTTATTTCAAGGTCAGATAGTGGAACTGGTTTAGGGCTATACATTTCAAAAAACATAATAGAAGCACATAGAGGCAAAATTTGGGCATCAAACAACCCAAATGGAATAGGAAGTACCTTTAGCTTTAGTATTCCTGTTGAACTAAGATCTATGACAGATTCCGAAATCAAACCCAAACCGGAACCAAACGCAGGAATAAATCGCACCTGAACTAAACCCTATCAAACCAAATTTTATTTATTGAAAACTGCTATCTACAAAAGAAGAATAATATCTTTATAGGATGTATTCTAGGTATCAGGATTGACTCAACAGATCTAGCCTTATGATTTCATTTTCTTATGAAAAATCTAATCTCCATTGGGGCTAGCAACAAGTGTTACCATCATTCACTATTGATAGTCTTTTGATCCTAAATTATTTGTCGTGTTACCAGCATGATCATAACATCATTTTTCCAATTTTATAACTTGCATCTAGTTCTTTGGTTGACTGAATATTATGGGTCTTAATCCCAGTAATTGAAGTCTTAATCGTGTTTCAGAAAACCTGAAGGTCGTTTATAACAAAGTATAAAATCGACTCCTAAAATTCTGATTTAATTTAATCAACTTATAATTTCGAAATAGAATGTATTTTCCATTCTACTTAATTTACATAAATCAAATTGCAATTGTGATTTTGGCAACCATTATTATCTACTTGTATTTTTTTACCTAATATCCTTACAGTAATACAGTATCATAATTGATCTACTACTTTTGTATATTTTGTTAATATATGTTAGAGTTACAGGTTTTTAAGAAGAATTCTAAATATGTGCAATATTAATTTAAATAGTGAATAAGATGAAATCAAATTCAAAGCTCTTCATAATGACAATAGTTTTAGGCAGCCTATTTATTGGATTGCTATCTTACGTACCAGTTCAATCCTCAAGTGCCCAATCTACAGGGTTGTCCGCATTAAAAAATATCCCTGGATATAGCCTGTTTGAAGAAACTCTTGATGATAAAGCTGGAGCTTCTATTGCTGCAATAGGTACCCCGGATTATAGAATAATTGATAAAGCTGTAATTGCAAAATCTGCAAATAATGTACAAGCCGTTTTGCAAGCTCATGGTCATATTCCAACTAATGGAGACGGTGGTGCTTTCGGGTATGGTATTTTGACTACTCAAGGTTTGAACGCTGTAATGGTAAGTACTACTCACAAAGGTGTGTATGATAGTGAGGATCAAAGAAATGCTAATGACCCAAAGTGGCACAACCATTATGTATCATTGGCAGATGTTCCAGGTGATCCCTGTGGTTCCAATCCCGCAGTCACATCAATAACGTTCCAATCTCCAGGTGAAGTGGTAGTAAACAAGAACAAAGCAGTAATGTCAAATCTTCCAGCTAAATTTACAGGTACTTCACCACCACCAGATGTACATCGAGTTACATTAAATCCTGGAACTAATGTGCAAGATATAGTGTCATTTACCCTTGAACCTACCGGTAATTCGGTATGTGTGACTAACATCAAGCATATAGATCAAGACGATATAATAAAGAACTAGAATCTTTATTATCTATTTTTTTGATTGAATTATTGAAATTTTCTTTATTCTGTCTATTTCTATTATACCTTCCTTCCATCTCATCATGAATATCAAGAATTGCGCGATTAAGATGGAGAATTAACGACATATTTTCAAAAAAATCTGAATCATTTTATCTAGTACTTTTGAGTAGAATATTAGTTAATCTGACGACTTGAATAAGTTGTCATGTTTGATCCTGTTGTTCTTTCTCTTTAAATCAAAAAGAATTTATTCTAATTGCTACACTAAATTATCAATTCTTGTTGGGACCATCAGTATGATATGAACGTCATATTTTTCATTATAAGGTAGAGATGGTATTACCAAAACATAGGATGTCATAAGGTAGTTGATTCAAGCATAATCTATGAATCAATAAATTTAAAATAGTTGAACACCCGCCTACATTTTTTATCTTATTTGTAAATGAATATTAAGATAAGGATGTAATTGGTCTCCGAATAAGAATCCTTTAACAAAATGATTTAACATCTGGTATCTGGAATGATGATTGTTTATTTATTTTTCTTATATATGGATTTTGAA
>JARFXS010000001.1 GCA_029194465.1 Candidatus Nitrosocosmicus sp. | reverse complement strand
CTCTATACCAAAATTCATTATAATGACGAATCGTTAAGAACAAAAATTGATAGGTTTGATCTTCATCATTATCCAGCATTTCTAAAGCTAATGATGCCTTAGATAAATATGACTTACTTCTTTCAAAGTCAACCTAAACCCTGATTTTACATCATCAGTAAGGCTTGAATAAAAAAGGGCCATGATGGTGACTTGATTCCTTAGTAATAATTGCATCTTGATCTCATTTCGCATCCAACGCACTCTGCAGCTTTTGCCATGCGCCTATATAATAGATTTGACAACGGCCTCTGATTAAGGCTCATTTTCATCATAGTTCGGCACAGATCGGTATTTTGTAACTTCTGTTCTATATTATCATAAGTAAGTTCGGGTTTTTTGTTTTCAATTCATAATCAATTTGCTGACCTAAAAGGGCATCATCAAAACCGATTGAAATTCCTTCTAGCATCTACAGGTGCTGTAGCACTTATCTTTTGTTTTGCCAATAAGAGTATGTATGACAATGAATTTGTAGTCTTCAAGATATTCAAGATCTTCATCTTTATCCAAAATCCTATCCATAGGCTCGCTCAAATCAATGGCAACAGGTGTCCATCTTATCACATTGTCCCTCATTTTGTAATCATTTAATCCAATACCTTGCATAGCCATCAAAAAGAGCATAGAATCACAAAGTCATTTTTATAAAATTAGAATTAAGTATTCTATTTTATCCGGTCAAATAAATCAACTGATCTTGCTAACTTCAACTTAACGATTCAAGTTCTTTAGAGTAAGTATGTTCGGGAGTACCACCAATCTCCTTTATGAAATCCCTGTGTGCTCTGCATTGGAGAAGAATCGGACTTTATTAATGTGTGATAAATTTCATCTTGTATCTTGGACAAAGCCATCATACTTTTTTTGATTTTATCAAGATAAAATTTGAATGAATTGTATTTTTGTCCCTGATCAAACCACTTTTAAAATTTTTTCTTCCGATGTAATAATGTCAATAAATTCTGTTTCTTAAAAATATAGTCATCCTTTCCACTCATTGAATGTCACTAAATAAATGATAAAAATTGATAGTTTGTAATCATCTAGATGACATTGCAATCCTTTCCTGTTCATTTTCTTCTTTATTGCATAACTGTTCATGTCGTTCTCAGAAGCCAACATTATTTCTCGGGCAGCACTTTCCATGGCTTGAGGTGAAGAATATGTAGATTCGCGTACTCTTCGGTAATGAATCTCAAAGCTAGGTCTACCTTCAAAGGTGAAACATCAACTGAAACATGATAGACCACACCACCATAAAATCATTTGGTAGTATCTTCATTTGGAGCGGCATTTTCTATAGCCCTTATGAGTAATTCTACGGATTCTTTCCGGTTTCTATGATATGATTTCGAGTGCAGTTTTTACAACGTTCATAACCTTTTGTCTTTTTACCACCATTCGTCCTGTGTTTTTGCATATCTTTTCCAAAATGCATGAGTTTGTTGACCAGTCGTTCAATAATATTGACCTCTGCTTTTTTCAATCGTTGATGCTCATGACGTCCAAATGTTACAGGTATTGTCATTGAGGGATGTAACGAATTACGTTTTAGCCCTTCATCGACAATTTCAATATCTCTTGTATCCCACTTGTTAAACAGAAGCATATTTACTTGTTCTTTTCCACTCATTGTTTATCAGCTTTTGGTTTCTCCTTCTTTCCTCTTACCAATTGATTAAGGGATACGCCATTAACTTGAATACTTCTGCTATCTAACCTGGTATATCACCCATTGCTCTCCCATTGAGCCTCCTCCCTTCTAAGACTACTTCATCATGTTCATCTACAAAGTTTAATGCACCATCTCGTGGCAAAAAGGCAGTAATTGATTTTCCATTTTTTATCAATTGACCCGCATATTACTTTTCGGACGGCAGAATTAGGTTGCTTTGATTCAATACCAACCTTCTTCTAAAACAATACCTCTTCAATAAATATCACATCTTTTCACTTTTAATTAATTGTTCCGGACTAATAACCAAGACGTTAGTAATATTAAAATATCTCTTCGCAAGAAGCCGCGCTTTGTCTACATTCCTTCCATCCTTACCTACAACTAGTCCCTTTTTCTTCGCATCTGCGACAACTAGGGCTATTTTGGTTCCATCCATGCGATCGTTTATGCGAATTTCTTGAATAATATTTGAATTGAATATATTCTTGACAAAATCAGTCGGATTCTCAGAATGTTCAACCAACTCTATTTTCTTATTAATCACGTTTTGTAGCTGCTTAATATTGGATCCCCCCTTGCCTATTGCCATCCCCATTTGTCCTTTATTTACAACAAAAATTACACGTTCCATTTTTTCATCAATTATGCAGTCCCTGGCATCAGCGGCAGTGACTGTCTGAAATAATGATAATAATCGAAATTCATCTGGAGATAACTTAATTTTTTCACTCATTTCATGTGCACCCAATAACAAAAGAATAATTCATCCAAGTATAAATAACTCTCTCAAAGTTATCCCAATTTAAGTCTATTTTAAGACAGAAATTTAGGATATATGAATAATAATAAAATATAGATCCGCCATATTTTTTTTGTTTTGATCAGAATTTCCCTTAAAAGATAGAAATAACTAACTACTCATTAACTCTTTAACTTCATCATCAGAGACATTTTTTAGTGAGACCACACTGACTCCATATGATAGGCTACAAAGCCTTCCAAGTAGAACGGAATTTCCAGAATATGATATCACAGAAATGGAGCCTTCTTCAGCGGACTTTTTTATTTTCTCTTCTTTTTCGTGGGTCAAAGTCTTTGAAAGTACGATTAACTTTGTACCTTTGATGTACTGCGATACTTCTTTATACCCGGTTTTTATTTTGTTATTTTTTACACCCTCCTTCAGGATTTTTGCCAATTTCTTTTCATTCATATACTTCTCTATTCCTTGACACTCATATATAGATCAATCATTCCTGTGCCAACTGGTACAGTTGCTCCGACTATTACATTTTCAGTAACTCCTTTTAATGGTTCCACTTGCCCCTCTAGTGCAGCTCTAGCGATTGTAGGGACAGTAATTTCAAAAGCTGCCCTTGCTAATACCGAAGTCTTTGTCCCTGCTATACCGTGACGGCCAATTTGTTGTAGATATCCCTTTGATGTCATTAAATCTGCTACTAACATAATATGTCGGATATCAACTTCCAAACCTTGTTCCTCCAAAGTATTAGTGACTTCTTTGACTAGTGCGGTTCTTGCAGCTTCAATGCCAAGAGTTTGCCATATTTCGAACACATTGTTTGTGGTGATTCTTGATACATCTATTCCTTCTACTAGTACCACTTTTGCCAAATTTGATCCAGCTGTCTGAATCACCCATTCATCATTTTGTTTTACAATTGTTACTCTTTCGATATCAGGGACTCCCTTAACACGTGCGTTCAATAATTTATTTCGTAGCGTTAGTAAAGTTTGAGCATCTGGTTCTTGGGACAGGGAAACTTTTATGACTAGACTATCCTCATTTATGGTAACTTCGTATCTCTTCTTAGAACTTTTCAAAACTTCATGGATTTCCTGTATAGACGTTCCTCTGTCGGCTATCTTCTTTTCAGAAAAGAAAAATGACAAATTTCCGCTGTAATCAGTATCCACTTTGTTTACTAGATCGGATATCCGCGTAAAAATAATCCTCTTTGCAACTTCTAAGGCTTTTTCCCTGGATAATTTGTGTTCATCATCAAGATAAATATCCATAGTAGGAGTAACGGGTTTCTTTCTTGCATCTACTAACTCAATAAGCCTTGGTAGACCTAATGTCACATTTCTTTCCTTTACTCCTGCAAAATGAAAGGTTCTCAGGGTCATCTGTGTGCCTGGTTCACCAATAGACTGAGCTGTAACAACTCCCGCTGCTTCTCCTGGCTCTATCATGGCTTTTTCGAACAAATCCATTATTTTATGCACCACTTTCTTAATCCCAGTCTTGCTCAGTGGATAGGATAACAATGCTGCTTCAATTTCCTGAGTCAACTTAGGATTCATTTTCTCCTTGAATTTTTGCAACAAATCCTTCACTTCAGACTCACTGGTTTTGACGCCTTCATCAATGACGGATTCACTCTCTACTAACCTAGTGATATTTACGGCATCACCGTGATCGCTTTTGGCTGGATCAATACCATCATCCCCATAAACATATTGAATGATATTTCCATGTGGGTCACGAACAGTTAAATCATATTCTATTTTGAGATGCTCTAAAGCATTTATGAGTCTGCGCTGCATATATCCTGATTGCTGGGTACGCACTGCGGTATCAACTAGCCCCTCTCTTCCTCCCATGGCATGAAAGAAAAATTCGATTGGATTTAGTCCGTCTCTATAATTGGATTTAACAAAGCCCTTAGAATCCGGATTTTGATCACCGGGCCTGAAATGTGGTAACGCTCTGTTCCTGTACCCTTTGATAATCCTTTTTCCACGGATTGATTGTTGACCTAAAGCTGCAGTCATCTGCCCAATATTTAAAGTCGAACCTCTTGCCCCGGTTGAAGCCATAATTACGCCAGAATTGTCATCAGGGAACGATCGGTCCGCAATTTTTCCGGCTCTGTCTCTTGCTCTTGAGAGTTCATTAACAACATATAGCTCCAAGGCCTCTTCTGGAGATAAACCTCTGGTTAAAGGTAATGTACCATCATGATATTGTTTGATCAATTCATCGATTTTATTGTAAGTTTTTTGAATTACATCTTGAATCTCTTTTCGAGTTTCGTCACTCAACCACAAATCAGAGTACCCATAACTAAATCCCTTGTGAGTAATGTAGGTTTTTAACATAACAAGTATAGCATCAAGGAATTTTTTTGCCTCGTCGTTACCATAGTCTTTTGCAATTCTGTGAAGTACGCTATCAGGTTCTTCTGCACCTATTGAGGCTTTATCGATCACACCTGAGATCAATTGACCATTTTTAATGACTACATCTTTCCCTTGCAACTTTGAGGCTTTATTCCATTTTGAAGTGATTACAAAATTGAAATCCTTTGGTAAGAAAAGTGAAAATAACTGTTTGCCTGTAAAAAATACTTTTCCGTCCTTCTCTAAATGAGGTTTAGGTAAAGGTCCACTATATCCACCCAAATATGCAAAATTAGCTATTTCATCAGCAGTTAGTATGGTTTCATCTTTTGTTAATAAGAATGCTCCAGTTATAAAATCACGTATACCACCAATAATGGGGCCCCCATATCTTGGCGATATTAACTGGTCTTGAACTCGCATTAACAAGGCCGCCTCAGCTCTTGCCTCCTGGCTTTGTGGTACGTGCAAATTCATCTCGTCACCATCAAAGTCTGCGTTATAAGGTGGACATACCGCCGGATGGAGCCTAAAAGTACGATATGGAAGCACCCTTACATTGTGAGCCATAATAGACATCCTGTGCAAAGATGGTTGTCGGTTAAATATTACAACATCCCCATTCATCAGGTGTCGCTCCACAGTATAGCCATTCATTATCGAATCAGCAATAGCAGCTCTATCCGTGACATAGTCCAGTCTTATTTTTACCCCGTCAGGCCGAATGATGTAATTAGCTCCAGGATAATTGTTAGGCCCATTTAGAACAAGACTTTTCAGTTTATCAATATTCCATGTAGAAACGGTTTCTGGGATTGTGAGCTTTTTTGCGACATCACTTGGTACACCCACGTCTGATATTGTAAGATTTGGATCAGGCGAAATTACGGTTCTGCTTGAAAAATCAACCCGCTTACCTGATAGCCACGTCTGATATTGTAAGATTTGGATCAGGCGAAATTACGGTTCTGCTTGAAAAATCAACCGCTTACCTGATAGTGACCCTCTAAATCGCCCCTCTTTACCCTTTAACCTTTGGGTTATGGTTTTTAATGGTCTTCCAGACCTGTGATGGGCCTGAGGGATGCCTGAAACCTCATTGTCAAAGTAAGTTGTTACATGATACTGCAATAAATCTACCAAATCTTGAACAATTAAAGGAGGTGTTCCAGCTTCTTTGCTTTCTTTGAGTCTCTGGTTTACTCGGATAATATCCACTAGTTTGTGAGTCAAGTCGTCCTCTGATCGAATACCCGTTTCTAGAATAATAGAGGGTCTAACTGTTACTGGTGGTACGGGCAAGACCTGAAGAATGAACCATTCTGGTCGAGCAGTCTTTGGGTCATATCCTAATAGGATCAAGTCATCATTTGAAACATTTAGAAGTCTCTCCCGAATGGTAATGGGTAATAACCTATTCTCCCCTACATCAGTTTTTTCAACAAAGATTGTAGGTTTTGTAAAAATGAGATCATATTGTTCTTTCTGGCAATGGGGACAAACTTTAACCTTCTTTGCTTTCTCAATTATCTCGTCTTTAACATTTTCAAGAGTAATTACAGCATAAGCCGCCTTACTATCGCGCAAATTTTTGTATTTCTCTAAATCTTCATTACTAAGTTTGATACGATTACACGATCTGCATGTAATCAAAAGCAGTTTATGTATATCATCGATGAAGGCGATGTGTAGAACGGGTTCGGCAAGTTCAATATGACCAAAATGCCCAGGACATCTAGCAGATGTATTTCCGCAGGTTGCACATTTTTGACCAGGCTCTAGCGTTCCCAGTCTGTTGTCCATTAATCCACCTTGAACAGGCATTCCATCTTCATCGTATGTTTCGGGTGCGGTAACCTCAGTAACACTAAACTTCCTTACCTCGACAGGCGACCATATGCTAAATCTAATACCATCTAATATCTTTACAGATTCATCATTCATTCAAAAAACCTCCGTTATACAAAAACAAAAAGATTAAACCTTCTCCTTTACCAATAAGCGTGGAGCGACATTTAAACTCATCATTTCTTGCAATAACAATTTAAAGGCATATGCAATTATGACACTGGAAATTTTTGCCTTGTCACCGCAGACCCTACATACATATTTCCTTTGTTTTGTATCAAAATATGATAACAAACCGCATCTCTCGCACACGTTTATCTCCGCCTTGTCAGACTCTTCTAACAGTCTGTCCTTTAGCATCATAGACGCACCATAAGCGATTAGACAGTCTCTTTCCATTTCTCCAAACCTCAACCCACCTCCGCGTGCTCTGCCTTCTGTAGGTTGCTTTGTTAACATTTGAACTTGACCTCTAGCCCTACTATGGATCTTATCGGCTACCATATGGTGTAGTTTTTGGTAATATACTACTCCAACATATACGTCAACAGGGAATCTCTTCCCAGTCCTCCCGTCATACATTACTTCCTTGCCACTATGCTTGAATCCGTATGATTCCATTACATCCTTAATATCATTCAACTTTTCCCCCAAAAATGCAGAACCGTCAACAATTTTACCTCTCAAAGAAGCAGCTTTGCCACCCAATGATTCCATAAACATCCCAACAGTCATTCTAGAAGGAAAAGCGTGAGGGTTGATCATTACATCTGGGACTACGCCATCTTCTGTATAAGGTAAGTCCTCTTGGTTTACAAGCATTCCAACAACTCCTTTTTGACCATGACGGGAGGCAAATTTATCCCCTATCTCAGGAATTCGCATATCCCTGACTCGAATCTTGTACATCTTACCACCTTCTACTGACTGCGTCATGATAACAGTATCGACCACTCCGTTTTCCGATGGTCTAACACCGATTGATGTGTCGCGTCGATATGGACCCTTTACTTCAAACTCTTTGTATTCCTCCATGAATCTGGGTGGAGAGGTTCGGCCAATCAAAATATCACCACCATTAACTACTGATTCATGCATTATCGCACCATCTTGTTCTAACAAACGATAAGATTTTTCTCCACGATAACCGCGAATGTTGGCTTCAGAAGATGGAATCTCAAAAGTATCCTTCATTCCACCCGGATATTGTTTAGCTTCAGCCTCATAAACACGGTAGAAAAAAGTACGTGCTAACCCTCTATCTACAGATGATTTGCTAAATACCACAGCATCTTCAATATTATACCCTTCAAATGGCAAAACCGCTACCACACAATTTTGACCTGTTGGTCGTTCATCTAATCCCAATAAGTTTATTGCTTTAGTACTTACAACAGGCATCTGCGGATATAACATGAAATGTTGTCTTACATAGGTACTTGCATTCATTAATGGAGTTGAAAACCCCAAACTTTGTTTTGCCATCGCACTCTCGTATGTATTTCTGGGTGATTGATTATGTTCTGGGTATGGAATAATAGAGGCACCTACACCCAATATCGAAGACAAAAAGATCTCAACATGAGTATGATCGTTTGTTATGTTTCTTAATTCACTTGCAATATAACAATTTTCTTCCTCATTGGCATCTACCAATTCTATAATCCCCATGTATAAAAGATCAGTCCATGACAAAAATTTCTTTGAAATTTTTTCGATAACTTCCTTTGTGAGTAGTATATTCCCATCTTTCACAATTGCCAGTGGTCGTAAAACCCTGCCCGAGTTACAGCTGATATACAACCTTTTTGTTGCGTTGTCATTTAAGGAAGAATAGAAATAGATTCCCATGTGGGGATGCATTCTGCCAGAACGCCTCATAGTGCGCAACCTATTTGATAAATTACGACCATCCTCTATGTATCCAATTAGACGACCATCAACAAATATCCTAGCGCCTTTCTGCTTCAAATCATCATTTGTCTCGTTCACATTCTGGACCCCTAATTCGTATAACTTTTCAATTACATCTGAAGACAAGACGCTGACTGATATTACCGCAGATAGTGCCAAGTTTTTAACCAAGCCACAATTTGAACCTTCTGGAGTTTCGGATGGACATATACGCCCAAAATGAGTTGCATGCAAATCCCTAGCCTCAAAATTGGGTTGGCTTCGGCTTAGTGGAGACTGGATTCTTCTTAAGTGACTAACTGTGGACATATAATTTGTCCGATCCAGAAGTTGGGTAACACCTACCCTACCCCTACCCCAATTTCCGGTAGCTATAGCATTATTTAGTTTATCAGAGATAATTCCAGGTCTGACAGCGGCTGCAACTGCGTTGATTCCTCGCTTCTGACCAGATCTTTCTAATTGATACTTCATATCTCTAATTAAATTCCTAAAAGCGGTCCTGAATAAGTCTGCTAGCATCTGACCTGCGAATTTTATGACTTTATTCCCATAATGATCCTTATCATCTGGTTCTATCCAATTAAGGTTTAATTCAACTAATTTGCATGCTGATTCACCTAGGAATAGTGCCTTTTCGTATCGATTATCAGGATTCTTACCAAGATGAGGCAACAGTCCCCAGTCCAATAATGTTTCCGCTCGTTTTATTTGAAACTCCTCTAGCATACCTGGTGCGATTCTTTTGCTTATGTAGATTATGGCATCTCTGCTGGTTGCAACTTCGCCAGATTTTTCAAAAGAGGGTTCCAGCTCGTCTTGGATAGTATCGTTCAGGGAAACTGCATTTGCAATATCCTTATCAGACTCCAAGCCTAAAGCTCGTACTAAAATGATAAGTGGGATATCAACTGGTGAACCTGGAATCTTTGAAACAATGGAACCATCAGGCCTCATTATCAACTCTAGTTTTGCACGATATCCAACAATTGAAGAATATACTTTCGCCTTGTATAACATGGTACCCGATGTTTCCTCGATATCAACGATGATCTTATTATACGATAGATCCTCCAATCCAACTATTACTCTTTCTGAACCGTTTATGATGAAATATCCACCAGGATCCTTTGGGTCTTCCCCTACATCGACTAATTTTGATTCAGAATAATTATGAAGCATACAAGCGTTTGACTTTACCATTACCGGCATATCACCAATATGTATAAATCTGGATTCCAATGTCTTTCCCTCTTCAACTATGCTGCATTCCAACATAATCGGAGATGCGTAAGTTAAGTTGCGTAGCCTAGCTTCAACTGGAGCCACGTGAGTAATTGAACCATCTAACTCCATGATTCTAGGTTGCTGCATTTTTATTTTTCCCAACTTAATCTTATATGGATATTCAGCCGTTTCGATTTCTATCTCATTTACTTCGTCAATTATGCTTTGCAGTCCCCTTTCAATGAATTCATTGTAAGAATTAAGATGTTGTCTTGCGACTCCCTCTCTTCTTAATATATCGTTGATTATGGGCCACATATCTATAGAATTGTTGCTGATACTGACTGTCATTCCCTAGATCAACCTTCTACTACATATCGGTAATATACACTTTCACCTGCAGTAGAACTCTTTCGGGTTATCTTAATAACATCACCTGGTTGAGCTTCTAACCCTTGGATGCCTTTATCAGAAGACATCATATATGGAAATTGACTAGGTTTAGAATTGAATTTCTTAAAAACAAGCTCAGCTTCATCTTTTGTTAGAATTTCATGTTTAGGTTGGTAAATATGATCAACTATTCTTATTTCTTTCTTTTCAGCTGACAATGTACAAATCCCCCATACCAATTACTGAATCACATAATAACAAAATAAATGTCAAGTATCGAATAAAGCTGTAATCGAATATATATAATATTCCATCAGGATATACAAAAGATATTAAAATAATCCCGAAATTCAATTGTATCTCGGTTAGAAATAAAATTGCACTGTTGCTATTCAAATATCAATTTCATAATAGTCTTTCTGAAAAAATTGTACCCTATACATCACTCCGTTATCAAGAATAGCGACAATAAATGAAGCACTCTGTCTGTTATAGTAAATCACTCTACAGAATTCTTATATCAGATGACTGATTCTATACTAAACTATTGTGGAGGTGTGGAAGCTCGGTGTTGACTGGAATAATTCTACTCACTACGTCAATATTAGTAGGAATATTTGTTTCAATCAACTTTGATTTTGGAGATGCTTTGGCTACTAGGAATAATGGAAATGACACTACTACAGACACTTCTAACAATCAAGACCAAATCTTTGGAAACATCTCCATGAATGGAAATCAGTCTGGTTATCAATCTTTTAATAACAATATTTATTATCAAGTCAAAACAGGTAGCATTTTGAATGCATTATCGATCTCAAATGCAGGAGACAGAATTAATAATATTCTTTATGATAAAGATCAAAGGACCATCATTCTTGTATTAACCCCAAGTCAAAACACGTCAGGCATTCTAGAAATTGATCTGCCTCGAAACATAATAGATTCGAGGATAGACGATGGAGATAGAAACTTTACAGTACTTGTCAATAACCAACCAGCAAAATATCAAGAAATAATTGACAAGAATAATTCAAATATAACATCTCCCAGTGTAGGAAGCAATACATCATCTGGAGAATATACTTTAGATAATGATATCAGAAAATTGGTAATAGAATTTGGAAAAGATGCTAGAGTAATCAAGATCATAGGTACGGAACTTAATAACATAACCAGTCAAAATCAGTCCGGGTTAGAGAGTAATCAAGATCATAGGTACGGAACTTAATAACATAACCAGTCAAAATCAGTCCGGGTTAGGTATTTCTAAATCTAATGAAATCAAGGGTGGCGATCAAAACCCCTATTTCTTGGTACCCATAATTTCATTCATTCTCGGGATAATTATTTTTGTTGTATATCTCAAGTATCGCAAGAGTAAAGTTAAATCGAGTAAATAGAATCATGAGCCAATTTGTGTACTTTGGCAGTGTACCTAATACAATGAAAAGAACATTGTTTACCTTAAATAATCAACTTAGAAACTATAATAGTTGAAAAATCAAAGATATGTCCCGATGTTTTTAATATAGCTATCTAGCTTGTTTGAGCATGGGATTGAAATTATGATGCATCAAATCACTAAATGTTGCATATCAATCAGTGGATTTTCCATTTGGATATGAATATTTTAGAGAATAATTGCATGAACCCAGAACTTCCTCTGCAATCCTATCTAGGAATAATTATTAGCCCTAACCCGGCTGCTTAGAAATAAATTTTGTGTTTCATAAAATAATCAATTTTATTGTTTCAAATTCCGCAATATCCATCTGTAAATTTGGATTTTAAATCAAATTTATATTACTAGATAAGCAAATTCTACCAATTTTACATTAAGCTTGAATATAAGATAAGAATTATATACACAGGTATCAGTTAACATTCTACGAAAATTTTTTTAAATTAAAATATCTAATGTCATTTAGATCATCATAATTGGCACTGGACTATAATAAAATGATTGAAATAATATTGGAAGAAAAACAGGATCTAAATTTTGAGAAATTAAAGGCAATGATTGAAGAAAAAAAGACCAATGTAGGTGCAGGCTATTTGACAGACCAAGGAGCTTTGTTCCTAGTCGCTGCAGATTTAGGTATTTCCCTGGAAAAAACTCCAAATTCAGAATATAGCCTCAAAGATGTATTCGTAGGCGCCAGAGATGTAACTACCGTCGGTAGAATCATGACCATTAATCCAATCAAGACCTTTCTAAAAAGGGATTCAAACCAGGAATCAAAGAATAGAATTCTCCATATTTACGATAAAGACTCAAATATCAAGTTAAAGCTTTGGGATGATTTTGTAGATCTCCCTGAACAGCTTGACGTAAAGCTTGGAGATTTGATCAAAGTTTCAAAGGGACAGGTCAAAGCTGGCATGGATAATAAACCCATCATCAACTTGAGCGGCAATGGATCAATTGAAATTGTCTTAGATGATGGAAAATATGAAATTCCTTTACTCTCTGATATAACACAAAATATTGATGATCTTGATATTCCAAAGGAAAACATGGTTATTTCTGGAAGAATCACTTCAGATCCGAGAATATCTGCATTCACAAATAGCAGAGGAGAACGTGCAAAATCCCTGCACATGGAGTTGTCAAATGATAGCAACACAAGAAAGATCAGATCGATTATTTGGAATATTAATGATGAGAAGATACCAAAGTCTTTAATGGCTGGTTCAAAAATTAAATTGATTGGCGTAAAGACAAAAGTAGGTAACCCTAATTTTAGTAACGGTGATTTAGAAATACACGGTGACGAGGGGACGGGATTTGAATTTGTGGAACAAATAGATCCTGTGGAGAGCTATACATTGAGGATTATCTCTGCAAGGCTCGATCCAACAGAGAGGAAAATGCATTGTATGGCAATTGACAAAGATAGAAAGTCATATTTATTACTAATAGATACCAAATTATTTGATGTTCAAATCGAAACTGATGACATAATCGAATGTTATCCTAGTAGGGTTCTTGGAAATACGATCGAAATAACTGATCACGATGCATACGTACAGATCTTGAAGGAGGACAAAAATATACCCAAAACTGGACAGTTTGAAAGCAAAATAATGGATGTAGATAGCCTGAACAAGCCCTATGTAGTAGAGGTCATAGTTCTTCAGAATCCAAATAAGATGGATGTAAACACGAAGAGTGGAGAAACCGTGTCAGTAGCTGATACCATAGTGGGTGACGACACTGGGGAAATTAGATTAGTTGGTTGGAGAGAGAATAGTGGGTTAGTAAGTGATCTCAAGATAGGTGAAAGAGTAAGAATTCTAGCGGTAAATGCTGCAAGTGGCAAAGAAGGTAATATCGAGTTATCCCTCAGGCCTTACTCAAATATTATGAAAATAAGTTAAGGCAGACAAGTTGGATCATAATTAAATAATGATTCTAGAAAAGGATACAATTTATCAATTGTCCCAAAATCCTCTAGTCATTACATATTGTTTTTCAGCTTCATAGATTGTTTTCAACAAGTTCTCATCATCAGTATAGTTACGTAAGATTCTAGCACAAGTATCAGCTCCTATTCCATGACCCGATAACACAAAAACGGCCATTTTACCAAAATTATTTATTAAAGAAGCTATTTTCCAAGCTCTTTCAAATTTATGATCTTCATCTTTTGAGAGCGGGGCGCCTGTAATTTTCCTACTAATGATAGTACCAAGATTGTCATCCTTCCAAAAGGTAGCCGAAACCAATTTGGATTTGCAGAGTGGACAACCCACTTTTACTGGGATATCCTTGGTTTCAAATATTCTTTCCCATTTCCCACATCTCATGCAAATTAACTTGTGTTTTGTCGTGGTCAAACGTTCCTTTACTAATTCCAATATCCCATTTTCTATGCCAAGTGGGGCCGAAATTGATTTCTTAGAACGCGATAATATCGGTTGAGCGAGTCCGGAAAATTCACGAGTGTCTACCCAGTGCAAATTGATGGATCCTGATTTTATGTCCTTAATTATCTGTGATGTCTTTTTTACATCATACTTATCGTGAATTAATTCTCTAATTGATTCCTTACTAATAGAAGTCTTATAATATCGATCGTAAAGCATGCGTGCCATCCTCTTATCGTAAATGGACTCTTTTCTTATGATTCCAAATCGCTTTGCTACACCCCACACTTTCCAATTGATGTTATACGTACCACTAAAAGAAGCTATTAGCACCGATTCCACATCAAATTCATCATCAAACAATGAGAAAACATGATTCTGTCTCAATCTAATACTTGCAGAACTTAGCAATATTCTATATGGATCCGATCGGGTTTCAACTATGTAACCAGTCTTTGATGAAAGAAATGTAGATAATAATGAACCTAAGGTGTTATTGATTTTTGAGCCAAGGGTACTGTGAATTACGACAATACTCTCGGTAGGTATTGTCTCAAAGACTAGATTAGATGAATCCGGAATTACATCCATCGATTTCATATTTCTAGACATATTGGTTATTATTTTTGGATCCGTATTACAGAAGCTAATATCAATTTTTTTAGAAATCCCTGACCTAATTTTTTTTCTTAATTTGCCTACAATCATGGCAGTTTCATAATCAACCGGTATCATCTCCCCTACCCAATATGGGACATTGATTGGAGCACCGCTTAGCGGTTCAACGTGAACTTGAAATTTTCCCTCATCTATTACTAATATTCTCCACTGTGAGCCTTTTAATACAAAGACATTACCTTTTTCACCGTAATCTCCCACAAATTGTTGATCCAATGTGCCAATTCTTTTTTTTGATATCGAATCAATTACATCGAACTTTACAATGTGTGGTATTGTGGAAACATTTTCATAATAGTATCTATAAGACTTTCCAGTTCTCGTAATATGTTTTTTTTCCATGTCTAGTCGGATAAGAAAGCTATTTAGAAGTATATTTATGCAATCCATGAAATCAAAATAGGATAAAGATCTGAACAAGTGAGCAGAGGAAAATATCCTATATAATTTTTCCAAATTCAACTTTTCTCTAGTTTGCAATGTCATTCCGACAATATTATGTGCCAACACATCAAGTGGGCAATCATGCGGAAATTGATCTTCAATGGATCCTTTTCTAACTCTTTGGATTATGCTCAATGATTCTAAAAAATCATCATAGTCATTTGTAATTATCAACCCCTTAGCTGATGATCTCCGAGTATGCCTACTACGTCCAATCCTTTGTATTAATTTTGAAACTTGTCTTGGAGATCCATAATGTATTACAAGATCAATCGATCCGATATCCAGACCTAATTCAAGGGAAGATGTACATACGACAATTCCAGGGGTGCCAGTCCTCAAAAATTTTTCAGTTTCTTCTCGAGCGTCTCTTGATAACGAACCATGGTGTACTTGAACTTGTAGACTACAATGATTTTTCAACACAGTACCCATAAATTCAGATTCATCCCGAGTATTGGTAAATAACAAAACAGAAGAGTCTGAATGGGTTTTAGACACGTGGTCTAAAATATATGTAGATACTTCTTTAATTGAACCATCTATATGCTTAAGTTCAATATCATATTTTCTAAGTGTCTTGTCTACTAATATTGCACATTTTTTATTTTTACCTACCAAAAAACGAGCTGCTTCAGAATGATTTCCAACAGTAGCTGAAATACCAATTCTACAAAAACAAGTAGAAAAAAAAGTTAGGCGTTCCAGGCATAATGATAGGTATGATCCTCGTTTGGATGATATTATCTCGTGAATTTCATCGATGATAACCCATCTTACAGTTTTCAACAAATGACCCATCTTTTCATTAACTAAAATAATTGACAAGGATTCTGGAGTTGTAATCAATATGTCAGGCGGATTTTGATAGATTTTTTTACGCTTGGTATATGAAGTGTCACCGTGTCTTATTTCGACTTTTAGATTTTCGGAGGTAGCATACTTTATAATTCTTCTAAAAACATCGTTATTGAGTGAGCGTTGTGGTGTAACATACAAGCACCTTATACCGTCCCCATCCGCTGATTCCCCAATTTTGTCATCAGCCAACATAGTAATTACGGGAATTATCGCAGATTCAGTTTTTCCCGAACCTGTAGGAGCTACCAATAGAGAATCCCGCCTTCGTGCCAAGACTCTATACGACTGGTCTTGGATGGAAGTTAATTTTGCAAATGATTCTTTTGAAAATTTATTTAATATATGTTGTTCTAACTGAACGTAACTACTTTTCAACTCTATCAGGCTGTTGGTTTTGCTTAAGTTTAGAACCCTTTTTATTTATTTTTTCTACAATATTGCCTTGACTCCTAAAGATAAACTCATAAGCAAATATGCAAATCAAAGCGACAACAAATATAATGATTGATGATGAGAAAACCAAATTGTCAAAAGAATCTGCCATAGTTTGAACTATTAGATATTGGTAATCATCTTATAAATACGTTCAACATCAGTAGAAAAATAAAGAAATAGGTTTTTATATTCAAAAGTTCCTTGTTAATTGTTTTACTATTTGGTTTTAATCAAAAACTGTGATTCAAATGTACTCGAGGTCCTTTGAATCGAGCCAGAACTTTCAAGATAGTCAATCGGTAATGGCAACAATTTTGCAGAATCTTCCTAAAGAATGTTCTCTGACGAAAATTGAATATGAAGGGCCTAGAATCGCACTCCACACTAACAAACCTCAGTTTTTGCTCGAGAATAACAAAATCCTGTCTAACATTGTTGGCCAAATAAAAAAACGAATAGTATTAAGGATAGACGAATCCATCAGAATTGACGAGAGAGAAGTTCAAAAGGTAGCTGAAAAACATGTTCCTCAGGAATCAGGGATAACCGACATATTGTTTGATCCTGCGTTGGGAGAAGCCACCATATTTGTAAGAAAAATATCTGAAATAATAAAGGATGAAAAGATCACAAACAACATTATACTGGAATCTGGTTGGAAAATATCTTTTAAAAAGACCCCAAAAAGCATGGTCGCAATAAAGAATATTAACAAGATTATACGGAATGCTTCAGATTATCGCATTCAGTTTTACAAAAGAATAGGTGAAAAAATATTTCGGGAAAAGCTAGATCCAAATATTGAAGCCAATTTAAGCTCCCTGGGAGGATTTGCAGAAATTGGTAGATCCTCTATGATATTAAGCACCAATGAAAGTAACGTTTTGTTGGACTGTGGTATGAACTTATACACGAAAGATCCTTTGTCTAGGTTCCCACGATTTGATTCTACCGGAATCAAGCTCTCTGAAATTGACGCTGTTTTATTAACACATGCCCATTTTGACCATACTGGATTTTTGCCTATGTTATTCAAGTACGGTTACGATGGTCCTGTTTATTGTACAGAGCCCACTTCATACTTAATTTATGTTCTGTACAGAGAATATATCAAACGTTATGGATCAGACGCACATTATACAGACAAGGAATTTGAAAAGATTTTTTCACACCTAATTCATCTTAATTATAATATCGTTACCGATGTTGCTCCCGATATCAAGGTCACATTTTACAACGCTGGACATGTTCTTGGTTCTACGTCGTTTCATCTCCATTTGGGAAATGGGGACCACAATTTTGTGTATACTGGTGATATAAAATTTGGAAAAAGTTCATATCTGGAAAATGCAGTATGGAACTATCCCAGAGTAGAAACACTACTAATTGAAGGAACAAACGGTGGAAGAGAAGACTCATATTTGTCTCGAGAAGATGCTCAAGAAAGATTAATAGAAGAAATCAATAAAGTAATCGGAAATCAAAAATTGGTTTTGATGCCCTCTCAGTTGATTGGAACATCTCAAGAATTACTAATTACGTTGGATATGCTTATAAAACAAAAAAAAATAAAGAAATGCAAACTATATATTGATAAGTTGGTAACTGAAATTAATTCTATACACGAATTCAACTTGGAATTCTTAAATCGAGAGTTACAACAATCCATTATCTCAAATGATTATAATCCCTTCCGGTCAAGAAATATTACATCAATTTCGGATATAAGTACACAAGAATTGGACCTGGGATCATCATTTATCCTTCTTCAATGTTTAGTTGCATCTACTCCAATGATTACTTAAAAAAAATATCCGCTGATCCAGGCAATCTAATAATTTTTACAACTAAACCAACTGGTGTGAATTTAGGAAAGAGATTGTAGATGGGGAAAGAAAATTTTCTTTAAACGACGAGGCCTTTGAGATAAAATGCGCTGTTGAAACAATGTACATTTAATTCACATTCCGATTTTAATCAACTAAATGCATATATTTCTAGACTTAGGCCGAAACTCAGAAAAATACTGGTAAATCACGGCGAGAAGTCCAAAGTCCAAAACTTTTCTGGTTATTCTAGTAAAGTTCATAACATTTCAACACAGCATACACAAAATCAAGAGGCCATAAAATTCTTGTAATGTAGCATATTTCTTAGACTGTGGTATTATGATGCATCTTGATTGCTCTGCCATATTTTTACCGGGAGGTGTGATTATAATACGTTCTTCACCCAGCCTTGCAATGTCTCCCCCAAAGATTGTAACGGATTTATACAGATCTTCTACGACCATCTTCAGCTCTTCAACATCTCTCTGTGCCAATGGTGTTATTCTGATAATAATTATCATATTTTTTTCAATATCTCTTTTAATTTCAATAATATCCTTCGGATTACGAAGCGTAAAGTCTTTAAATAAATGGGTTTTTCCCCAATTTTTCTTTGTTTGCATATTATCAGTTATATAATTAGTGAAATACTTACTGGATTAATAAGAAGATTGAAAGATTCCAAAGGCAATATGTAACAGCTCATTCAAATTCTGTAATCTTCTACTATATTTCTTGTACAGGGCATAGATGAAACGGTCCTAACTAATTTTTGTCTCTTATTAATGACTGAAACTTCGTATTCAGATTCCGTCTCAGTGTCAGAATAACGCAACGTAATTTGTATAGATAATTGCAATAGGCTCTTATGCTTTCGTAGATCTGGACGAACATTTAGTCTCAATATAGAAGTTGGACCCGGGATTTTCACAGGCTGTACTATATAATCAGTATCATTGCACAAGGATTTAATCATCTCATTCTCCGCATGGTTGCGCCCTACAATTAGTTTTGAGAAGGAATTCAGTCTAAAATGCCTGCCTATTTTCAAGAGTTCTACATCATTGATACTTGGCTCCAGAACTGAAAATTTGAATAAATCTCTAACTCTTTTTGAAAATTGAGGATCCGTTAAGAGACATCCTCCGGCAGAATTGGGTGGATCTGCGATTCCATATTTATCGGCTAAATCTAGTTGGCCTTTTCTGGAACGTCCTCGTATAGCTCCAAGCATTGAACGATTTATCAATCCATTATTTTCCGGATTGGTTAATGGCAACAACCGTGCGGATAAAGGTCTAAGTACCTTCCCTTCTGTTTCAGTGCCTTTTTCAATGATAGACAAAGCGTTTGAATTTTGACTCATTGGTCTCTGATGTAAGACTTCGCCCGTAATGATAAAATCGGCTCCAATCTCGTCCATATGTTTTTTAGCTTCATCATACATCATCATCCTACAGTCTATGCAAGGATTCATCCCAGAACCATATCCATGTTTAGGATTCTTTAACATGGTGAGATATTCCTTACCTAAGTAAACTGTTTTTAACTTTATATCAAGTTCAGAGGCAACTTCTAGAACCTTGTGTCCACACCCCTTCCCACAATCAAAATCGCAGAAAGGCGTCTTAATTGCAACTGCCTCCACCTCAATACCTTGTTCCTTCATCATCCTAACTGCCAAGTGGCTGTCTAGCCCTCCCGATAATAACGCTACTGCCTTAGTTTTTACCTTATCACTCGCATCCTTTGCATCATGGTCGAGCAGTTCTTTTTTTTCTTCCGATGTTGATTTCATTGAAGTTACTTTGGACATTATTTTTCGAATTGTATATGGTTGCTTACTGACATCTTTATACTTAGCTGTCTCTGAAGTTAGGCGTCAGACCCTCTTGATTCTCAGAAACATAATTCAAGAATATCAATATTTTTTCCTTGAGTTGCTTTAGCGTACCTGATATAGAGACAACCATCAATTCCAAATTAATAAGGCTCAGAGATATCAAGGTATTAGTCAAAGACTCCAATCGGCATTTTAATATGACAATTGTATTAGGAATATCATTGATCTTAATAATTCGGATGTGGGCTTTATTATAATCAATTGATCCAAATAATCCCAAGTATCTTCCAGAAATTTCATCTATAACCGTAGATTTATTTAAAGATAAGCGATCAGATAGATAAATACCAACATAACGATATTTTTTTTTAGAGAGAGTCATAAATCATACCTCTTTTTTTACGCGATAACCATTGGTTTAGATCTGCCCAATATTCGGTGGAAGAAACTTCCAATCTATCAAGGATAGAATTAATCACTCGTGAAGAAATGAGTTCAAAGATATTTTTTGCGCCACTGGATAGTATTAATTGATGTCCATATCTTTTACAGAGACCATAAAAATATTTCATATATGAAAACCATCTACCTACTTGCGATGTAGATAAGTATCTTAATTTTGAGATCATAAATTCAAATCCAACATTCTTGCCTGTTAATTTCCTCAAAAGATTCTTTGGATTAAAAAAATCATTTATTGTAAAGATATCTGTATTGCTATATGTATTATCGAGATTTTCTTTGAAATCTTGATAATATAGGTAAAAATAGTTCTGTTTGATGGTAGTGATATCTTGTTTGGTATTTTCTATCCTCAACACTATAGAATCCTTGTCTGTTCCCAGCGCACTACTGTAGTAGATTCCCATTACATCTATGGAAAAAAATTTTTTGATGAACGATAGTGTTTCTTGGGCAAAAGAAAAACCAATTGAGAGGTCTATAATATTTCTATTTTTGGCCAACAGTAATCAGTCTATTTTTCAAATTTTCCTTTCTTTTTGAAAATCATTCTAACAGCATCTATATCAGAAAGTAAGAGAGTCCTTGCACAGAGTTTTTGTTTATCTAGACGAATATATACAGAGCCTCTTTCATCAAGGTTGTTTTTCAAATATTTGTCAAGGTCCTCAGATCCATAGTTAATTCTTAACTGATTACAAAGGTCTGTATATAGCCGTTCGATATCGGATGATGTTGATATAATTAACCGCATTATTGGATTCTTCCAATGCCCCTCAGTTTTTACACAATCAATTGTCACTACATTGGTAGAGAGTCTAAAATTTTCCAAAATATGATTTAATATCTTGTTTTCATCCTCCGTTGCATGAATTAAAATAGAGATATCTAAGGATGAAAACAATTCAAAAATGAAGGTATGCTAAGCGACTGCTTCTTTGCCTAATTCTTCTTTGGATGAAGTTACAACATCCTCTTCTGTAGAAACTTCAGAATTGGCTTCTGTAGAAACTTCAGAATTGGCTTCTGTAGAAACTTCAGAATTGGCTTCTGTAGAAACTTCAGAATTGGCTTCTGTAGAAACTTCAGAATTGGCTTTATCCTCATTACCAGGTAGTGGAGAGGACAGAAGCTTAGTTTTCTTTACACCCACATGACGGATAATGGCTATTTTCTTTGCAACATCCATCATTTCAGAACTCATTTTTCCCATAGTCACCTCTTTCACAAATTCATCAAGAGAGAGTACAGGAATTTTTTCAGCAAGTAAATTGGCCATAGACAGCCGGATTTCATGTTTTTTTGCTGAATTTATTCTTCGTTGACTAAAAGCTGTGGCAGATACCCTAAAAACATAACCATCTGACGTAGTGTATTCATCAACATAATTTATCATAGAACTTCCTCGTCGGATGAGACTTCGTAGAAACTCTTTAGCATATTCATGTCCTTTAAATATTGTTGAAGCCATTCCAGAATTAATCTTATCAATCTGAACAAAAATCTTAGTTTGATGTTGGGTTGGATCTTGTTTTAGCACATCATACAATGTATTTTCAATTACCCTTCCTTTTGCATTGCTAACATCGGAAATTGGGATATAATTTAGAGGGACTCTGTCAAATGCGGGCGGAGCATTTACTATAATCCATTGTTTATCTCTCCATTTATCACGTACCCTGCCCCCTCGTCTGGAACCTTTTGCCATATGCAGGCAATCCTTGAATCCAAAATATAAGTTATACTAACTCATATTTTGGACTGATATAAGATTCACTTTAGCGCCTTTTTCGTTTAATTAAAACTCAAGCATCGCTTTCCAATCTCCATTCATCTAACAAAAATTATTCCTTGATTACCTGAAAGTCTTGCAGCTGTGAAAAATTACGAATTGAGAAATTGCCCGACTTCACAAACAAATTAATAAACATTATAGAAAATATAAATGAAGAAATTTCATGTCTCAGATCCCAAGTATAGGGTACGATACTAGGATTAAAAAGATGATTGTTGTAATCCTTTCAATTATCCTACTGTTCAATTTTTGGTTTTTCAATGATTATTGCTTATTCTAACGCATTAGCGTCTACTATGGACCCACAAATGACCAATAAAATTTTGGAATATGAGAAGTGGAATTGTGGAATGGAAAGTACACCAAATTCCAATTATTTCGTAACAGAATTTAAGGTGCCAGAGACATGTAGTATCCCCATAGCCATTACATATGATAATGCAGAGAATAAGGTATGGTTTATTTCCACTAGGAATGGAACTCTATTTGGATTTGATCCGACTAAAAAGACATTTGAATCCTACAGAATACCTTTCTGGTATTCAAGAGACCTTCCTGCGGGCAATTCTTGGAGTTGGGACATAAAACTAGATAATACGTTGAATAGTCTTTGGTTCACGGATGAAAAATTAAATTCATTATGGAAATTTGACAAAATAGAAAAGAAATTCTATAATTACCCCATCCCCTTCAGATCAGAGTTTTTTTCTACCTCTTATCCAATATCATTGGGATTTGAAAATGATAATAGTATGTATTTTGTAGGAATAAGATCCCTCTCTTTGTGGCATGGTCAAATTGATAAGATGACAAATGGAACCTCACAAGGACTGGAAGAAATACCAATTCCGCTTAAGAATGTATTTCAATCTATTCCAAACTACGAAGTAGGGTTGGGATCGTTGGCAATTGACAAGGAAAACAAAATAATTTGGATTACAGCTCTGGCGTTTGAAAAAAAAGGAGTCTTAATCAGGTACAACATAACGGATAATAAATTTGATATCTTTGAATTACCTACCAGCATTAAATCTCCAACTGGCATAGCAGTGGATTCCCACGGTAAAGTCTGGATAACAGACCACGCTACCAGCTCCTTTTATGAAATATCTCCACCAGAGAACTCAAGAAACTTAACAAGTACAAATATAGAACATGTTGTAACATCACCACTTTCATCAAGAATCATTGGAATTGATTATCATGACATTTCAAACAAATCTGTAAATTTATTCAAAAATACTTTACCCTATTGGATAAAGACCACCAATGATGATTCGATTTGGACTAATGAGCATGTCGGAAACAAAATTGCAAGATTTGTCCCAAACAATGATACCTTGATAGAATACTGGATACCAACACAAAATATACATTATTCCGTATGTGATCCTGTCAATAGTAGCAAGCAATGTGGCTATTCCAACGTATTGCAATTTGACGTATCAGCAGAGTCCTCCAATACTTCGGCGGACATTGGACCACGTATCTGGTTTACAGAACAATCAGAAAATAAGATAGGTTTTATTGATTTAGATAAAGTTATCCCCATATCCCTGTCCGTTAACCCTAAAGTAATAAGCCTGCGCAACAGTAACAATAGTATCGAAAATATTGAAATAACAGTAAACAAAAGTGACCCAAGTTTAGATTTTCAAAAACAGATACCAGCATTCTCCAACAACGCCACAATCTTCTTTAAGCCAATAATCGCAGGAACATTTGTGCCTAATGGAGACCTAATGGGTATGCGTGTTTCTTTTTATCCTGAAATTTTAGAAATTAAATCTCAGGATTTAATAGAAAACGAAACAACATATCTGGGGAGGGTGAATGTCACCCTAGGTGGGACGCAACAGGTACCCCCAGGAAATTATTCTTTGATGGTAGGTTTAGAAGGCCAAGATTTTTCTATTCTAAAGAAAGTAAAATTAAATATCTCAGATTGACAACATACCCCAATTTTCTCAATTGAGAATTTATGCGTCAGCTGCACATCTAAAACCTGAAAAAAGTATTCGCTCATAAGGCTTGAAATAGTTTCTGTAGCTACTTCGTATTTGCTCTTTTGGAGTAGCAAAGCTCCCTCCGCGAAGTACCTTTTGATTAATTGCCCATTTGTCTGTATACTCCTCAAATCTGGATTGAAAGCCGGGATATAACACATATTCAGACGAAGTCCATTCCCAAACATCCCCGAGCATCTGATAACACCCGTAGTGACTCTTACCCTTTGGGTAACAACCTGCTTCAGCCGGATGCCATATGTAAGAATCTAGCAGATTGGCGTGCTCATTTGTCATAGGAGTATTACCCCAAGGATAAATTGTTTTGGAACTAGAATTGCTATCCCATGAAGCAGCTTTTTCCCATTCGGCTTCAGATGGCAACCTCTTTTTAGCCCATTTACAAAAAGCGTCAGCTTCATAATAGCTCAAATTTACGATTGGTTCATTCATTCTAATTTCCTGACTACCTCGAAAATCTTTTTTTTTCCATTTGTTATCGTCTTTGTCAAATACCCAATAAAGCGGCGATTCCCAATTTTCGGACAATACCATCTCCCAGCCATCTGCCAACCAATGTCGGTAATTTTGATATCCTCCTGCTTCAACAAATTCTACGAATTCCCCGTTTGTAACTAATTTGTATCAATTTTATATTTATTCAAATATACTTTGTTTTCTGGTAACTCATTATCATAACAAAATTCTTTACCGTTGTAGCCCAGTAAGAATATGCCGCTGTCAATATGTATCATTTCCTTTGGAACTTGTTCCACGACAAGAGGGACATTAGCCTTTCTCGGCACATAGTTATCAGAATCGTCAAGAAATCGATTGTAGTAGTACTGAAAATCATAAATCATCAGCTCCTGATGTTGTCTTTCGTGATTAATTGCGGTATAGATATCCAAGATTAACTCATCTGAATAGTCTTTTGGATCTTTGGTCCTCAATTTTATGAAGTCTACAAATAGTTTCTCTATCTCCTTTCTATACTTGATAGTTTGCATAACAGTGGGTCTAGGATATCTCCCTCTGTCACTTTTCTTGAGAATTGAACCATATTTCTGATAATAGGAATTCAAATAGGAGAGGTTAAAATCGTCATCATAATTGTTATAGCTTTTAGAGTATTTCTCTAAAATCTTATGAAAAAACCAAGTTACGTGCGCAATGTGCCAATTAGGTGGGCTTCCAAAATCGCTTGACTGGATCACTGCATCCTCAATATCCAGAGGAGAAAATAATTCCAAGGTCGTATTTCTCACATCCATGAACTCTTTGATCAACCCTTCAATTTGCAATGAGGTTTGCATATCATATTTTAATAAATAAAAAAGTATTTTAACATAATTTACCTATTTCTGTGATCTCATAATATCAAAGTTGAAATATCCAATAATATTATAGTAGTGTACTGATATAGTTTGGAAAACAGTGAATCACAACCATCAGGAATAGAACAAATTTCACAAGGTGACAATAGTCAAAGAAGATACCCCAATAATAGAAGCAATGGCAATGGAGGCAGCAATGGCAATGGAGGCGGTAGCTACAACAGATTTTTTAAGCCATCCCCAGTAAATGCAGGAGAAGAACACGAGATAGATATAGAATCAATGAGTAAAAGAGGGGATGCAGGTGTAGGAAGGATTCAAGGATTAGTAATTTTCGTTCCGAATACGAAAGTAGGAGACAAAGTCAAAGTTAAGATTACTCGAGTAGGAAGAGGTTATGCTACAGCAGATTTGGTAGAAGCTAAACCTGAAGAATAACCTTAAAAAACTTTTCTAGTTTTTTTCACAAATTTTCTCAATTATTTATGAATAAATGAGTTAGCGCTTGACTCATGTAATGCAGTTACCCAGGAAGGTAATAATAGGGAACAGTATTTTAAAGAATTCAGGAGAGTTCATCAAAAACAGTGACCAGAGTATTAATAAAATTGCAATCATAACCGGTAAAAATGTCAAAAATAAGATAGCAGGGATTATAGAAGAGAGCTTATCTGAAAGTAATCTCCAATTTGAATGGGTAATTGCAAAAGAGGCATCATTCCAACAAGTCGACTCACTTACGAATCTACTAAATGATCGAAACATCTCCCTCATTGTAGGTTTGGGAGGAGGCAGATGCATAGACCTAGGAAAAATGATAGCCACAAGGTTGAGAGTCTCATTTGTAAGTATTCCCACGTCGGCCTCACATGATGGAATATCTAGTCCTTTTGTTTCGCTTAAGGGAAATGATAGACCTTATTCTATTAAGGCAGATACGCCTATTGAGATAATAGGAGATTTAGATGTTATTTCAAACGCCCCCTATAGACTAATTGCCAGTGGGTGCGGAGATTTAATTGCAAAAACAACCGCCATAAAGGACTGGGAACTAGCGAGAGATCATAATAACGAGTACTATGGTGAATATGCAGCAAAGTTGGCCCAATTAGGATCTAGAATGGTTATAGATATTTCTAAGAAAATTACTAAAAATGAAATTACTGCTCAATTAACAAGGACAATAGTTGAAGGGTTAATAAGTTCGGGAGTAGCCGCCGGTATAGCTGGAAGCAGTAGGCCATGTTCAGGGTCAGAGCATCTTTTTAGCCATGCACTAGAATACATAACTGAAAACAAATGTGGATTGCATGGTGAAAGGGTAGGAATTGGAACTATTATTATGGCCAGATTTCATAATCTAGATTGGTTGGAGATTAAAGACGCTCTGAAAAGAATTGGTGCTCCCACAACTTCTAAGGGAATAAATGTAGACAAAGATCAACTAGTAGAAGCTTTATTGCTTGCAAAGAAAATCCGACCTGAAAGGTACACAATCTTGAATAGGCTTGATATTAGTTCGTCAAAATATCAAGACATTCTAGATGAATTAGGGATTTTAGATTGAAAAACAATCTAAACTTTGGATAAATGACAATAATAAAGTTAAGATTTTTCCTTTTTAGATTTAGTACTGACCTCTGTGGATTTGTCGTCGATCTCTGTATTTTCTTTTATGTCCTTATCGTCCTTATCCTTACTAGTATCGTTGTCAAGAGTAGCATCAATATTTTCAGTTCCCGAGGGTTCCTCAACGGTTGAAACGGAATTAGTGTATTTCTCCAAAAATACTATGGATTTTAAGGAGGGTATAAATTTGAAAATATCGGTGGATATTCCTCTTTTAATAATTTGAATACCCTCTATTAAGAATGTATTTTCAGGGAGAGATATTTCTAGTTCAGAATCTTTATTTTCATATTTAACCTCTGTCAAGTCTATTGGCAACCGTCGCCTAAGCAGGTTCGAAATTTTTTCATTGTCATCTTCCAGTTTTTTTACAATATTTGCAGAATATACAAGAGTCCTTCCTGCATACTTGTGGTTAAAATCAACTTGAACCCGTCCAGATCCAATAAAACGGATGATTCCGATTCTATCATCTAATTCTATTACATCTCCGATACTTACTTCATTTGCTTTTTCACCGAGTTTGCGTAACGGGATCATGCGGACTTTAGATGGATCTCGTTCCCCAAATGCCTTTGCAGGAGGAATTTCAATATTTAACGGGGTATCGATACTTGACTCTAGTAAGGCTTCGTCCAAGCCTTTTAATACCCAGCCTTCTCCTACACCCAATAAACGCGGTTCATATTTTTTATTTGGATCATAGTCGGGGTTATTTTTAACATCATCCTCTCTAGTTGTCTCAAAAATCTCATTAGTATCTTTAATCTTAGCAGTATAATCAAGTAGAATAAGAGAACCTTTTTCCAATGTCATAAAATTCGCTATTAATTTTCCCTATATTAAGTTTGACAATAAAACAAAAAGGATTGTTTTATAATTTTGCAATAGCTTTGTTGATGGCCCCGGATGGTACATCGATGTTCATCATTCTCAACGCAGACTCTATGGCAGACAATGTCCTGACTACATGATATTTGTTAACTTCCCCCATTGATCCGATTCTGAAAACTTTACCTTTAAGGTTCCCAAACCCTCCTGCGATTAGGATCTTAAATTCATTAGATAAGAGATCCCTAAATTTCTTGTCGTCTATTCCAGGCAAATAATTAACAGCGATCACGACGTTACTGCGTGCATCGGGTTTAGCGTAAGGAGTCAATCCCATTGCTCCCAGACCTTCATAGAAGGCATCAGCACACTTTCTGTGTCGTTCAATTCTATTTGCTAATCCCTCCTCAAATATTAGATTAAGGGCTTCATCATAAGCATAACACAAAGGTAGTGCAGGAGTAAAGGGTGTTTCATAATGTTCCTGATAATATTTAAAATATCTCTTGAGATTAAAATAGAGAATCGGTGCAGAATTCTCTTGAATATACGTCTTAGCCTTTGAACTTATAGAAATTGGCGAAACTCCGGGAGGAGCAGCTATAGCCTTTTGAGATGCTGTGAGACATAAATCGATATTCCATTTATCTACTGGCAATTCATCACCACCTAATATAGATACTGAATCTGCGATAAAGAAACAATCATTTCTAGAGCACAAGTCCCCTAACTTGTCCATATACCTAATTGTCGTTCCTGTTGAAGTTTCATTGTAAACTGCATACAACGCTTTGATATCCTTGTGTTTGTCAAAAACTTCTTCGAATTTTTCGAATGGGGGGTTCTCACCAAACTGCGATTCGATCCTTATAGATTGCCCTCCCCAGCTATCTATCAAATCTGCTAATCTTGTACTAAATTCACCATTTACTGGTATTACCACCTTATCACCTTTTTTTATTAGGTTTACTACTGAGGCTTCAACTGCACCTGTACCAGAGGAAGATAATAATACAATGTCACCTTGTGTCTGAAATAGTTTTTGGGTTTTTTCTATGATCGATCTATACAATATTCTAAAATCTTCACTTCTATGATTAATTATGGGAGCTAACATAGCATTCATTACTCTGTTGGGAACATTTGTCGGTCCTGGCAACATTACTAGATATTCCATGGCAACTTTCAAAAATACAGGAAGCCTACCCGTTATTTATAAGTAATTCATTTGTTTTGGTCTTATATGAGGAGAGGCATTTGAATCAGTTTCAGCATAGACGACAGAAATTATTCAATCTCATGGATGTTAAGAGAGAAAACCAAAAGAATACTACTAAGGTGGCTACGGTTCTTGATAAGCCCGAAGACATATTCTATCTTACTGGTTTTTGGGGGGAAGGTATTTTAGTCATATCAGAAATTTTTTCAAAATTAATAGTCCCAAAACTAGAGTATTCGCGCGCTTTAAGAATGTCCAAGGATTGTGATGTGGTTTCATCAGAAAGAGGCAAATCCTTAACTGACTCTTTAATTAATCAATTAAATGAAAATTCTAAAGTCTTCTATAGTAATAGTAATTATCATATTGTCAGAGAACTTGGCAAGAAAATAGGAAAAAAGGATCTTGTAGTTGATTATAACCCAGTAGAAAAACTAAGGGAGATAAAAGATGCACAAGAAATTGACAAGATAAGGAAAGCATCTAAAATAATTGATAAGCTTTTTGAAGTTGCTACCAATGAAATTAGAGTAAATAGGACCGAGGAGGAAATTCAGGCCATACTTGTATATGAAGCCATGAAGATGGGTGCCAAATTTCCTTTTTATCAATTTACCTCTAACCCATTAATAATTGCAAGTGGACCCAAATCGTCATTTCCACATGCTGAGACATCCACAAAGATGATTAGAAAAGATGAATTTATTGTTTTAGACATTACTTTAAGTTATGATCATTATGTTTCAGATGCGACAAGAACCATTGGAATAGGAAAGATATCAAATAAAATGAAAAATGTCTATGAAATTGTAAAAGCTGCCCAGGAAAACGGAATCAGACGATTATCAGAAACTGATAATTTTGCATTGGTTGATGCAGGCTGCAGAGATACAATTCAGAAGGAAGGCTATGGAGAATATTTTATTCACTCGACTGGTCACGGCATTGGATTAGAGGTACATGAATCCCCTTGGATAAGACCCAAAATAACTAGTCAGATCCAAGAAAATATGACCATAACCATAGAACCTGGCATATACTTGGAAAATAAATTCGGCGTAAGAATTGAAGATAGTTTATGCATAATTAAAAAGGAGAAAGGACAAATTGGACAACATTTTGATTCGCTTAATCTTAATTCCTTTGACAAAGAGTTGATTATTCTATGAATTGCTTTTCTGGAAAGTAATATAAACGAATAAAGATGTCTAAATACCAACAAAAAAGAGATGTATTTGGGGATGAAGTAATTAGCTGCTCCAGTCTGAGTATTACAATGATGACCCTGCGACGAACTGACCCAATCGATCTAAATAAAAGCAAATACAAAGGTTCATCATCAAACGCCTTAATATAATAAACCGATCTAAAATGGCCAAGAACTTTCTTAATATTATTATTATCGACTCTAATCTAGCAAATGAAAACAACATCTTGAGACAATCATTGGGATCTAAATTTCCACCATATCATATTCGAAAATAGGATTTAACTGGCCTTGTCATCAACGTAGATGCGATAGATTTAACTCCCTATTTTGCTATTCAAAGTCCATGAAGGGAAAATTACAATGGTTCTCACAAAAATCGAATACTCGGATTTTTTGCTTCGGAAACAGCGGATAAAGTCAAGAAATATCACAACATGAGTCTCTCAGAGTCACTCTTTTATTTAAAATCTTCTCAGCATCTTTGGTTTCAGCAATTCTGGATGCTCTTTTAAGTATCCAATTTTTTGCAAAATATCTGGTTTGTTTTTAGGGAGAGTGCCGCCTATGGAGTACACATTTGACGCATGATTTGCTCTAAAAATAACGTTACCAGTAACACTTATCCCGTTAATCAAAGTGTTCAATTCATCCAATACGCCTATATCGTCAAGGGGAATGAATGGTTCTTTGAATTTTGTATAAAACTCTTGCTCGATATTAGGTTCCATATAAAGAGTTAATGCTCCTATGTAATCTGGTTCTATCTCGTTTATTACTTTGGATGTATCTTCTGCATGTACCTTTGAATAATTCTTGCCACCTAAGCCCAGTATTATCATACATGATAGGGTGAATCCAGTGTCCTTTGCTTTCTTACAACTGTCTACTATCATCTTAGATGTTGCTCCTTTTGTTACCTTTTTAAGTACCGTATTATTGCCGCTTTCTATGCCTAGATAAACCATATCCAACCCTGCTTTTTTTAAGGATTCTAATTCATCATATGATTTTTCCAGTAAATTCTTAGGCATTGAGTAGCTAGATATCCTCTCTAAGTTATTGAATTCTTTTCGTATTTTTGAGAGGATATGAATCAGTTTAGTTGTTTCCAAATTTAGCGCGTCACCGTCTGCCAGAAAGATCCGTGTGGTATCTGGAAAATAACTAGCCATCAAATCAATTTCTTTATCGATTTCGTCAATTGATCGTTCGGAATACTCCTTTGTTCTATACATATTACAAAAAGAGCATTTGTTGAATGAACATCCTAGCGTGACTTGAAAAATCAAAGATTGTGATTCAGATGGTGGACGATATAAAGGATAATCATAGACTAGTTCCATTAGGTAAAATGGGAATAACCACAATAAATAACTTGTTCGATCAAATTTTTAGACCAATTTTTTACTTGTTTAGTAGTAAGCAGATCTCTCAGACCCTGCCTACAAAGAGCATAAAATGATCTAAAATCTATAGCATTTATTTGAAAAGGGCCCCTTAATACCGAGTCCTAGGCTTGATCTGTATCATAACGGAATTAACCAATTTATTCTTTAATTAATAATGAATACTCACTCATGTTATTGAGATACCATTTACTTTAATTTACAAAATATTTTACAAAATCAAAAAGAAAATATAAAAAAGAAGTTAAGGATGGATTTCTACTTATTTCCCTTGAACAAATTCATTAACATTTCCAATGGATTCTTGGATTCTGTTGCATTTGTACTGTTTCCGCTTGTTGCATTGTCTGCTGCTTGACCAACTTCACTTGCGGTGTCGTTTGCTGCTTGGCTTGCGCCTTCTGTTGCATTGTCTGCTGCTTGACCAACTTCACTTGCGGTGTCGTTTGCTGCTTGGCTTGCGCCTTCTGTTGCATTGTCTGCTGCTTGACCAACTTCACTTGCGGTGTCGTTTGCTGCACTACTTAAGGTCTCTGTTACATTACCAGCTGCCTCACCAGCTTGATCCAATGCTCCTCCTATACTATTGCCAACTTGTTCACCTAAAGATTGAGCATTTACTGATTGGGTGAAATAATTTCCACCACTACCGGCTATTAAAGAGATAATTCCTGCAAAAACGAACATCCCTACTGCATATTTAATAAAATTCATTAGAAAGTATTAGTATGGGGTTGTTTTTAAAATTTACATATAATATTTTTATAGAAAAATTAACAATTTATATATTATATCTCAAACATATCGAATTTTTTACTATATTTTTGATATTAACTTGAGATTATTGAAAATAATACGTAGATAAATTATTTTTGAAAAAAAGTTAGTGTGGTTTGATCTCTACAGGAGCAAAAAATTGGATCACAATGCTAAGTATATAAAGCCCCACCAGAAATACCCCAACGCGGATGCCGATGTATTTTTTAAACAACGGAATCAATGCTACTATAGTAATTGATGTAGCTAGCATCATCTGAAACCACAATAGCTCGCTATTAGGAATGGTAGTAAAGAACCCACCATGATACATGGCAGCTATGATCGCTACACCCAATAGAAGGGAATTATTTAGTATTTTGGACCCGAGGACATTTGCTATAGCGATTGCAGTCCCTGCAGCCCCCTTCCTAGCTAATATCATCATAGAAATTTTTTCGGGCATTTCTCCTGCAATAGGACTGATTATGACTGCTAAAACAATTGTGGATACGCCAATATCTTCAGAAAAGGTCTGAAGAGAATCAATAAATGGACCAGCAGCTACCAAAATACCAATGGTACCTGCTACGAAGGCCAAAATAGCTTTTGTCATATCATTCTTGTTTGTTGAAATGTGAACTGGAGTAGTAACTGATGTACCTTCTATGGTATTAACAACGGCTGGTTCACTGATCTTTTGCTCTCTCTTCATCTCTACATATGCTATTATTACATAGGCTACGAACATCCCAACAAAAATGAATCCATCTATGAAATTATATCCGTCAAGCAAGAGAATCGCACTTATTAGAGCAGAAACCAATAGGAACACTTTATCAATTTTGAATGTACTCACATCAATTCTTTTAATCGGCGCTTTTGATAACCTCGTAGTTGCAATTATTAACATTAATGCTAGACCGAGGGTCATCATCAAAATATTACTTCCAAGCCCTGCACCTATTGCAACTTCATAAAGGCCCACTGATGCCGCATAAATGACAATTGCTATTTCTGGAAGCGTTGTTGCAACACTTAACAAGGTTCTACCTACAAATTTGGCTCCAAATCTAGCAGACAGATGTTCTGCACCGTATGATAAAACCCAGCTTGCAAAGATGAGCCCTCCCAGCCAAGCCAACATTAGTAGAAAATTCTCAATATTCAAAAACAGTTAAATTTATCTCAAAACAGCATATAAATTTAATATTTTGCCTTAAATTAATTGATAATTGAAAGAACAAAGAGCCCAGTAAAATCAAATTAAACAGTGCATTAAAGAACGATATGGATTTTGCTAGCAGCAATATTAATAAATACAATGAAATAAACCACATAATTTCGGCCAGAAAGAATTCATTTGAGGTCACCTTTAGAAAGATGGAATTGAAAGAAATTCAATCCGATAGTTTGTTGAAGGTAGCAGAAAATAAAGTCCTGCAAGCATTTAGGATTAATAAAAAGAAATATTTGTCGAAGATGACGGTCTTTTCATAGAAGCCCTAAAAGATTTTCCGGGTGTTTATTCTTCATACGTAAATAAAACAATTGGAAACACAGGTATTCTAGACTTGCTAGGTAATAAGGTAAATAGAAATGCGAGTTTTAAGTCGATAATTGCATTTCATGATGGTAATAAAATCGAATTATTTACTGGTGAAATAAAAGGCAAAATAGCATTTGAACTTACAACCGGAGGTTGGGGTTTTGATCCGATTTTCGTACCTGGAAATTCCGACTTGACATTCGGTCAAATGGATTTGGAAACAAAGAATCAAATATCGCATAGAAAAATTGCAATAGATAGATTTCTAAAATGGTATCAATCCCAAGGCTAAAATGAGCACAAGTCCTTTATTGCGGATAAGAATCTATCCATCTTGAAACAAATCGAGCTTTGTTTTGCAAAACAACAATTCTAGATACTATACTTTCGTCCATTATAGAGTAGTCATCCAAATGGGTTTTTAATCCACTGGAAAATGCCCTCACTTCATCCATCTCTAACATATTTGATTCTTCCAGTCTATTTGTAGACATTCCAATATGCATGTATGATTTCAATTCAATAAAATGTGGATTTCCTATTTCAACTAACTTAGCAAAATCCTTAAGAAATGAAGGGTTATCGTTGAAATTTCGAATTAAAGTAAAACGTAAGACTGTGCGTGTATTAACTTTGGAAATAAAATCAAGACTCTGAAGCCATCTCTCCCATGCATTTCTATGCCTTGGTCCATTTATTTTATAAAACAAATTCTTGTTTGATGCGTTGGTGGACAAGTAGATCTGAGTGGGTAGAGCATTTTCATTGGCTAGTCTATACAACATTTCAGGTTCTTGTCCGTTAGTTACCAAAAATATTGACTTTGTGGCCTTCAGTCTGGACAAGTATTTTATCAGCTCAGGCAATTTAGGATACATAGTCGGTTCCCCTGAAAGAGAAACTGCGTAATGTTCTGGGAAAAGAGATTCATCCAATTTCGAGAAGTTAACTCCTGTCTTCCCATAATATCCAACGACCAATTTTCGTCGTTCTTCTAAAAGGTTTTCAACAATTACTTCTGGATCATCAACCAAATGGGCGGGCATTTCCATTGTGTCGTAAAATTCGGTTGGCCTCCAACAATAAATGCAACGATTCTCACAATTTAGAGCTGTGGGAGTCATTTCCATGCATCTATGAGTGGATATTCCATAAAATTTGTGCTTATAGCATGACCCACCATCAGAAAAAGATTTTTTTGTCCAATGACATAATTCTACGGCTGAATGATTAAATACTCCATATTTGGCTTTTCTTAATTTTTGTTTAACAGCAGGTGTAATTTGGATAAGGTCAGCATCAGTATTGCTGTGAGAATATATTTCACCAGAACAGCTCATCCCTTAAGTGGATGAATATAGAAATATAAGTTTTATACAGTAGCGGAAGTTTATAACAAATTTTTGCTATGTATGTAAAGTTAAAACAATTATATATTAATTATCTATATAAAATTTTGATTCAATTAGTGGCCTTCGTAGTATAGCCTGGTTAGTATAGGCGGCTGTGGATTTCACTTAGTTTCTTAAAGAATACGGAAACCGCTTGAGGAGGGTTCAAATCCCTCCGAAGGCCCCTCAGGTGTATTAACAAATTTTGACATAAAAATATTAAATTCACAGATGACATTTCCATTGACAGATCACTACAAAATAAGAACTAGATCTATGTCATAATCGGTTTCCCGTCGCAATATCCATGTTTATTTATCGTAGAACTCCATAATAGTTTGAAATAGTTAAATCGACTTTAGTTTCCAAAATTCCTAAAAATATGTTTCTATTAATTTTGTTTAGTACCCTGATCTTTACACTACTAATCAAAAAAAACCTCCACTAGCAATTTTTCTTGGTATATGCTGTCTGAATACCCGAAGTGCTAAGTCCATTTTCTCTTTCAATATGGAATTCGCTTTCGCGAACTCGGGATCGGCGACTGCGGAGTTATTTAATCTATTATTATTTTTACTCAACCCAGCACTGTATAGTTTGGATAGCAGTATAATTATCTATAAGAATTCATAGAATAATTAAAATCGAGCATGGTTGTCTTGTCGGAATCATGTGACGATTGCTTACGAATTTCATTTTTTCATGTCAACTAGTTGTTTGATGAATTAATGATGATTTAAAAGGTCAAAATAAATCAATATAGCTATTCCGTGATATCAAATACTAGAATATAAGGTTTGATTGAAACAAAAAAAAGGCTTAGTTGAATTTATGTTGAAATTGCAGTTTTTTTCACTGAATGTTAGGTTTAATATACCACCAGAAGTGAAAAACTGTCGAATGAACAACATAATCTACACATTAAGATCGAGCTGATGAATGAGCAAATGTTGATAAGAAACAATTCGAAAATAGTTTTTCATGTAGTTAAGAAATAATACTGGTGAAATCTACAACACAATTTTTCCCCAATCAATATGATGTGTGGTCAAAAGAACATAACGCAAAGTCTATGTTAGGACCTGCAACAGGACTTAATTAACAAGGTTATTTCGGAATAGAGAATTTATTATTATTTTCCTGAAAAATTAATATCTTAAAGTCATATAATATGGATATGAATTCAAACAGTTCAAATGCTTTTGATAGCAAAAAACTAGAAGAATTTGTAACTCAGGCAATCGGCGATCTAGGCAGCAGTTTAGGATCCATGATGATTATTCTAGGTGACAGACTTGGTCTTTATAAGGCCCTAAGTCGATTTGGACCCATGACGTCAGAGGAGTTAGCACATAATACGAACACAGCTGAGCGTTATATCAGAGAATGGCTCGCAAGTCAGGCAGCAGCAGGATATCTAACTTATGATCCCGGAAATAAGAAATTCACTTTGTCAGCAGAGAATGCGATGGTCTTGGCAGATGAAAATAGTCCAGCATATCTCCTTGGCGGTTACCAAGTTTTAAGATCCATATTTAAAGATGAAGATAAGTTTGTAAAAATTTTTCAAACTGGGGAGGGACTGAGATGGGGTGATCATCATCACGATCTTTATGAAGGGACTGCAAAATTTTTTAGGCCTAATTATATGAGTAACCTAGTTCAATTCTGGATCCCCGCTCTTGAGGGAATCGAACAAATACTGAGAAAAGGGGGGAAAGTTGCAGACATAGGTTGTGGGTACGGTATATCAACAACCATAATGGCACAAAATTATCCAAATTCTCAATTCTTTGGATTTGATAACCACCTACCTTCTATTGAGGCTGCAACTACTAATGCCAAAAATGAAAATCTAGACAAAAACGTAAGATTTTCGCAAGTTTCTGCCACTGAATCCATTGGTAACGACTACGACTTGGTGACTTTTTTTGATTGTCTTCATGACATGGGAGACCCCCTAGGAGCATTGAAATTTGCTAAAGAGTCCCTAAAGCCCGATGGATCGTGTATGATAGTAGAACCTATGGCCAATGATAAAATAGAAGATAACCTGAACATGGTAGGAAGGATATACTACGCAGCCTCTTCCATAATTTGTGTCCCCAATTCCCTTGCAGATAAAGGAATTGCCCTTGGTGCACAGGCAGGTGAAAATATGGTTAGGAATTTGGCTCTCGAGGCAGGGTTTACAAAATTCAGACGGGCTACTCAAACGCCGTTTAATATTATCTATGAAGCCAAATAGATATGGAATCAACCCATATCTAGTTTGATTCAATACGGGTTTAGATTCAATAGTGAGTATATCCTATTAGAAAAAGATTGTCGAATTGGTGGGAAAAATCTAAGCAGCGTCGTATCTGCACAATTGTCGGGTGACCCCTGCTGGGCTGACAAGACAACTAAAGTGTAACTATTCAATCATAGACTTAAAATTAGTATATACTATCTTTGATAACCTTTGTACCTCCGATACGTTTCTATCGATATCGTTAACAAGTCCATCGCTACTTAGATTTTCATTTTTCAACTCTTTATGATACTTGCGAATCCAATTTTGAATCATATTTTTTGTTACCTCCAAATGAAACTGAATCCCAATGGCATTTTTGAATCTAAAAGCTTGGATATACAAGTCCGATTCAGACAAAATTTCGGCTTCGCGGGGCAAGGTAAACGTATCACCATGCCAATGGAACACCCGGATTTCATTCCCTCGTATACTATCAAATATACTCGATTGGCCTTTACTCGTTATTCGTACTTCGCCCCACCCGATCTCTTTTTTTGGTCCTGGGTATACTTTTCCTCCACAGCTAGAAGCGATTAGTTGTGAACCAAGGCAAATTCCAAAAATCGGGATCCCCAGATCGAAAGAAGAATGGATTAAATTTTTTTCTTCTAGGAGATAATCAAGGTTATCATTAACGGACATTGGTCCACCAAGAATAAAAACCGCATCGTATTCTGGTAAGTTTTGAGATCTTATTGCCTTTGTGGTGGCAAGGATTTCTTTGACCTTGAATCCGTCTGATAAAAAATAACTTTTCATGTTGCCCAAAGTCTCGATGGAAATATTCTTTATGCAAAGAATTTGGTTAGTGTGACCCAAATTAACAGATGGTGTTCAATTCATATTTAAAAACATTATATAACTGAGTCCAACTCCTCATGACTAGACGACATGGATTTTAAAGAGATTCTATTCCTAACATACAGCTCCATTAAGGAGAGAAAAACAAGGAATGCTCTTACTATCCTTATGATCATAATGGGTTGCGGATTATTAGTTTCTCTTAATAGCCTATCTCAAGGTCTAATATACTTTGTAGAACAAAATTTTAAGAAAATTCTTCCTAATCAGATAGTTATATCAAATACAGATAAAATACAAGGGTCAAGTATAGATGGCATACGAAATAAACTGCAAGTGCTTTTCGACCAAAACATGACCTTGGTTGGAAAAAATATCCCTTTTGATGATAAAGCCATGCAATACTTGAAGGAGATTCCCGGCGTTCAAATGATAAATCCGGCTTTTCAGGGTGTAGTAATGTTAAATTATCAAAATCATTCACAAGTAACTAATGTTTTGGCCGTAGACTTTAATAACTTGACTAACATAATCCCTGATTTAAACACAGGACTTGATGGTCTAGATTTAGCATCTCAAAATTATGTCGTAATCCCTCAGAAAATAAGTGAGAAAATATTCATGAATACTTCTGATCAAATAATCAACAACGCTGCAGAAAACCAAGAAAGGAACCAATTCATAGATAATAATAATGAGGTAACATTAAGTAATTTAAAAGAGCTTACTAGCGGCAAATCAGACTTATCTAATAATAGCACTTTTGCAGTCTTAGGAATAATAAATTCCACAGGAAATCCTCTCATAGACAACTCCATCTTCATTGATGTTCAAAAAGGAAAAGAAATTCTGGAAAAATCAGATGATTATGATCTGTTATTTTTAACCTATGACAATATTGACAAAGTAGACAACATTGTAAAAGATGTTCAAAAGTACTTTAATAATCAGGTAACCATTCTTAATTCACTTGAAATTATCAAAAGTCTGACTAAATTCATCATTGGAATTAGCACATTTATTTCAAGTATTGCTATATTTTCTCTGATAGTAGGCTCCATTGGGATAATCATCACCATTTACACCTCAGTAGTCGAAAGAACCAGGGAAATCGGGATAATTAAGGCATTAGGTGGAACAAATCGTGTTATACTTGGAATGTTCTTAACGGAATCTGTATTTCTGGGGATAATTGGAGCAATAGTAGGAATTATATTTGGGTTTTTAGGTTCACACATTCTTCTTAGTGGCTTTCTTTACTTTCTCAATCTACCCCTAGATATTTATCCAGTTTTTAATATCATAGAAATATCAAAAATTGGTATAACCGTTATAGTTTTGAGTATTTTTTCTGGACTGTATCCGGCTTACAAAGGTTCCAAGATTTCTCCAGTTCATGCCTTGTCAAAATTTTCCTAAGTTATGAGAATGCAAAATATTATCTAACCGCTAGAATATATAGATTTAGATAAACTTGTTTAACAGACTCTTATTGGTAAGTGACATGGTTTATGAGTTATATATGAGGTAGTAAGTCTTGGGCAATTTTCAATTATCAAACGATCTAGTTCCCAGTGGAGATCAGCCAAATGCAATTAAAGGATTGATAGATGGATTAGAAAAAAAGAAAAAAAGACAGATACTCCTAGGAGTTACTGGCAGTGGTAAAACGTATACAGTTGCCAATGTAATAGCCAAATACAAGAAAAATACTTTGGTAATATCACACAACAAAACTTTGTCCGCTCAACTATATACTGAGTTTAAGGAATTTTTCCCAAATAACAATGTAGGGTATTTTGTGAGCTTCTATGATTATTACCAACCAGAAAGTTATTTGCCTCAAACTGATACCTATATAGAAAAGGATACTGAAATAAATGAAAAAATCGAACAAATGCGTCTCGAATCAACATCAATGTTATTGTCAGGGGAACCGACAATTATCATCGCCACTGTTTCATGTATTTATTCATTGGGTTCACCCCATGAATGGAGAGAGCAATCTCTTACACTTAAGAAGGAGATGGAGATAGATAGAAGAAGTATTATCAGGAATTTAATAAAAATAAGATATGAAAGAAATGATATGAATTTGACAAGCGGATCTTTTAGTACCAAAGGAGACATAATAGATATTATTCCAGGATATTCTGATGATATAATAAGGATTAGTCTTTTCGGACAACAAGTAGAAAAAATTACAATGATCGATAAACTGACTAAAGATATAAAAAAACAATTAGATTCGATAATCATTTTTCCTGCCAAACACTATATTGTAGATGAAGATAGTCAGAAAATGGCACTCGTATCAATAAAGAAAGAATTGGAAGAATGGTACCCCAAATTGCCCTCCGAACTTGAAAGGCAAAGATTACTATCTAGGACAAATTATGATCTCGAAATGCTATCGGAATTAGGATATTGCAGCGGAATAGAGAATTATTCAAGGCACTTTGATGGCAGAAAGAGGGGTCAACCGGCTTATTGTCTATTAGATTTTTTTGATAAAGATTTCCTGCTAGTCATAGATGAATCTCATGTAACTTTACCTCAGATTATGGGAATGTACAAAGGAGATTATTCAAGGAAAAAAACATTGATAGATTATGGGTTCCGATTACCAAGTGCATTTGATAACCGACCTCTCAAGTTTGAGGAGTTTGAAAAATATCTTAATCATGTAATATATGTATCCGCAACGCCCGGAAAATATGAGATAAATAACCATGATAATCTTGTTGAGCAACTAGTTAGGCCTACAGGATTAGTCGATCCTCAAATAGAAATAAAAAAAACTCAAGGTCAGATTTCAGATCTAATCTATCAGATTCAAGAAAGGGTCTCAAAGAAGCAGAGAACATTAGTGACGACATTGACTAAGAAGATGGCCGAAGATATGGCAGACTACCTCTCTAGAAACGGGATTAAGGTAAGGTATATTCATTCGGAAATTAGTGGTCTGGAACGGACTGAATTACTTAGACAGCTTAGGATAGGAGAGTTTGATGTGTTAGTTGGCATAAATCTGTTAAGAGAAGGATTAGACTTGCCTGAAGTTTCTCTTGTGGCTATTTTGGATGCTGACAAAGAAGGCTTCTTAAGAAATTATACTAGTCTTATTCAAACCTTTGGGAGGGCCGCTAGGAACATTGATGGGAAGGTAATCATGTATTCAAATTCGGTGACCAAATCCATAAAGGAAGCAGTAATAGAAACTAATAGAAGGCGCAAAAAACAGATCGAATTTAATCTAGAAAACAAAATTGAGCCTAAAAGTATCACAAAACCGATCCCTCAAAAGAATTCAAATATCTCAAACTTGGAGGTTAATTTGAAAACAATGACTAGAAATGATTTAATAGAGTTATCGACCAAAATAGAGACTCAGATGAACAAATTTGCAGAGGAATTGGAGTTTGAAAAAGCAATTGAGCACAGACAACATCTCAAAAAGGTAAATGAAATTTTGTTAAAACTGAAATCTAGTTAAGCCAAAATGGAAAATAAAATAGTAATTAAAGGAGCAAAGGAACACAATCTAAAAAATCTTAACTTAGAAATTCCAAAGAATAAATTAGTAGTTATTACAGGTTTGTCCGGTTCTGGGAAATCTACCTTAGCATTTGATACCATTTTCGCTGAGGGACAGAGGAGATACGTAGAATCTCTATCGGCATATGCAAGACAGTTCTTGCAAATCATGGACAAACCTGATGTAGATGTGATCGATGGGCTGTCGCCAGCAATAGCAATCCAACAGAAAACAACCAACAAAAATCCACGCTCGACCGTTGGAACAATTACCGAGATTTATGACTACCTTAGATTGTTGTTTTCAAAAATTGGGATCCCTTATTGTCCCAAATGCGGAACAGAAATATCCTACCAGTCCGTAGAGTCGATAGTTACGTCAATACTTGATCTTACTAATAGTAACATCCCTGATGGAATGTTATTAATTTTGGCTCCTATTGTTAGAGAAAAAAAAGGGACATACGAAAAGACCATGGAAGCTCTAAAGGAACAAGGCTATTCTCGGATCAGAGTAGATAAGGAAATAATAGATATTGCGAATAGTAAGCGATTAAATATCATTTCGGCAAAGGAGAAACATTTAAGGCATTCAATTGAGATTGTTATCGACAGAATATCGAATAACAAAACATTGGAAGAAAAAGATAGAGTTTTTGAAGCAGTACAAAACGCAATTGAAAAAGGTGGTGGTATCGTCATGGCTTTGATCAACGGGAAGGAATATTTATTTTCTCAAAGAAATTCATGTCCTCTCTGTAATATAAGTATTGGAGAAATGGAGCCTAGATTTTTTTCTTTCAATTCGCCATTTGGAGCTTGCCCAAGTTGCCATGGATTGGGAGTTGAAACAGAGTTTGATGTAGACTTGATCATACCCGACAAGACCAAAACGATTCTAGATGGGGCAATTAAACCATGGTCAGCGGGCCATTTTGCAAGTTTTAGGACCTCAATGCTAAAGGACGTGGGTAAAAGGTTCGGTTTTAATCTAAATACTCCAATTGACAGAATGACCAAAGAACAAATTAATGTTATCCTAAATGGAACAGATTCAAAGATAAAGTATAATTATACATCAAGGTCGAGTGATAGTTCATGGGAGTATTCGGGTAAGTTTGAAGGCGTAATTTCCAATCTACAAAGAATATTCAATGAAACTGATTCTGAATCAAAACGCGAAGAAATTAGAAAATTTATGATTGAAAAACCCTGTGAACTATGCAGTGGTCAAAGGTTGAAAAAAGAAGTACTCTCTGTTAGGATAGGTGGAAAATCGATTATGGACATTTGTAACCTTCCTGTAGAAAAAACTATTGAATTCTTTAGTAACATTACTCTCGATAATAATGATTTAATAATTTCAAAACAAATATTAAAAGAGATAAATAGCAGGTTAAAGTTTCTATCAAATGTTGGTTTGAATTATTTGAACCTGAATAGGAATGCAGGTACACTCTCAGGAGGCGAATCACAAAGAATCAGATTAGCCACCCAGATCGGAACTAATTTGACTGGTGTACTATATGTATTAGACGAACCAACTATTGGACTACATCAAAGAGATAATAAACTATTGATAAATACCCTCTTCAAATTGAGAGAAATTGGAAATACTGTTATTGTTGTAGAGCATGATGAGGAAGTCATTAAAAGTGCTGACTGGATCGTTGATATTGGCCCAAGGGCAGGAATACACGGGGGACAGGTCGTTGCGCAAGGAGAACTTCACGATATATTAAGAAGTAAGGATTCTCTTACCGCAGATTATTTAATTGGAAGAACGGTAGTAAATGAAACTCTTCAACGCAAAAATATCGGAGACCGATTTATCAAAGTTTTTGGTGCAAATGAGAACAATCTTAAAGATATTAATCCCATTTTTCCATTAGGTGTAATTACAGTAGTCACAGGTGTTTCTGGATCTGGGAAATCTACACTCGTTAATGATATATTATTTAACTATTTAGCCAATCATTTTTATAAATCAAAATCAAGAATCGGAAAACATCTTAGTATTGTGGGGATAGAACATATTGACAAAGTTATAGGGATAGATCAATCTCCAATTGGTAGAACACCACGGTCTAATGCTATTACATATGTAAATGCTTTTACCTTCATAAGAGATTTGTTTTCAAGAACACAATTATCAAAAGAACGAGGGTATAAGATGGGTAGATTTTCATTCAATGTGCCTGGAGGCAGATGTGATATGTGCGATGGAGCTGGGGTTAGAAAAATAGAAATGCAATTCTTGCCCGATGTATATATTACGTGTGATCAATGTAAAGGATCCCGATATAATAGTGAAACTTTGGCAGTCAAATATAAAGGAAAAAGCATATCAGATGTTCTAAATATGACTGTGGAAGAAGCGCTAGAGTTCTTTAAAAACAATCCTCCTATACGAAACAAATTAAAGCTGTTGGATGAAGTAGGTTTGGGTTATTTACATCTAGGTCAAGCTGCTACTACACTGTCGGGAGGGGAAGCACAAAGGATAAAATTAGCAACTGAACTATCAAAAAGGGATTCAGGTAACACGATGTATATTTTGGATGAACCTACCACAGGATTACATTTTGCTGATGTAAAGAAATTATTAAAAATACTGTTTAGGTTAAGAGAACTTGGAAATACGATCATTGTAATTGAACATAACCTTGATATCATCGCCTCCGCTGATTGGATTATCGATTTGGGTCCTGAGGGCGGAAATAAAGGAGGACAAATCATAGCAACTGGCACTCCTGAAGAGATTTTAGAGAATAGCTCGAGTTACACCGGACAGTATCTAAAGGAAAAGATGAGAACATTAAGAGAGAAAGAATTGATCGTAAAGAAAAACAGGTGAATGGACATATGGTTTCCGAAAAACGGATTGTTCTTTTTCATAGATTCAAAGAACTAAATTGAAATCAAAAGAGATCAACTATATCAAATATCCTTACCCGCATAATCCCGGTGTATACATAATGAAGGATGAAAATGGAAACATTATTTATATTGGCAAAGCAAAAGATCTCGATAGAAGAATCAAAAGTTATTTTTCCAAAAACATTCAGAATTTGCAGGATAGTAATTGGAAAACCAGAGTGCTTGTAACTAAAATCAAAAGCATAGATTACATCATCACAGATAGCGAAATTGAAGCATACCTATTGGAATCAAATTTGATCAAAAAACATAGACCAATTTTTTAATATTGAACTCAAAGATCAACAGAGATACACATATCTAAAAATTACAGATGAAACATTTCCAAGGTTACTAGTAACAAGGAGAAACCGAAACGGCCATTTTACAGGTACAAAAGGAGAGATAATAGGTCCATTTGTAAAAGGCAGTTCGAGACACCTGTCTGTCGGTTTACTGAGGAAAATGTTTAAGATCAGAATCTACAAAACTACCTAAAAAAGAATGTTTAGAGTATCATATTGGAAACTGTGATGCACCATGTATTAATAAAATTAACGAGGAGCAATATAAGGAAAATATAGTATCCTTAAAAAAAATATTAGATGACAATGAAGCACTAGGGAATTTTAACAAAAAACTTGAGACAGAAATGAAGATTGCTTCTGATAACCGAGATTATGAAAGAGCTATTTTTATCAGAGATACTCTTACCAGACTGCAAAATTTGTTACAACATCAAAAAATGGAAGATAATTCTATTGAAGGTTACAAATCTGAGGAATATATTGGATTCTTAGAAGATGAAAACCAAAATAATATGCATGTAATGACACTAATGAGCAAGAATGGGGTCATCAATGATATGAAAAAATACCAGTTTGATATGTTAGGTGATAACTCGATAGAAAATTTCATTTGCCAATACTATCATTCAAGTGCGAAAGTACCAAACGTCATTTACCTTAGTAAAAGTATCGGAGAAGAAATAAATCTACAAAGAGTCTTGTACAAGATGACTGGGGCGGATGTTAAAATAAATCCTATGGATCCCAATTACTTATTAGAGGAACATCAATATAAATCCAATGATATAAACAAGTTTAGTATCATGCAACTGATACTAAACAATCTAAAAACATATATTGAAAAGAATCATGAACCTGCACTTGATGATCTGCAGAAATTACTAGGATTGAAAAGATTGCCATACATTATAGATTGTTTTGATATTTCAAACTTCGGGAATGATTTTGCTGTTGGAGCTTGTACCCGATTCATGAATGGCATCCCAGAAAAGCAAGGTTATAGAAAATTCAAGATAAAAAAGGTGCCATACCAAAATGACTTTTTAATGATGGAAGAGATTATAAGGAGAAGATATTCGCCTGATAAATTTAAGTGAGTTTGTTCCAGAGGACAAACGAACGGATAGATTTCCCGATTTGATCGTAATTGATGGTGGGAAGGGCCACTTAAACACGGCAATTGCAACATTGAAGAAGTTAGGTATAGGAGAAATCGACTGCATTTCCCTAGCAAAAGAGAACGAAGAAGTCCACACCCCGTCGTCTTCCATGCCTATCCTAATTCCAAGAAACAAGAAATCCTTAAAGATTTTGCAACACATAAGAGACGAATCACATAGATTTGGTTTAACATATAACAGATATTTAAGAAAAAAAATGTTTAACCCGTAAGTAACATGGTTTTAGCTAGACTAAATAATCATGTAAAGGTACTCATCATCTATTAGAAGAATATTATTAATATAAGTTATAATACCGAAAAAACTTGGTTGAAATAATATATTTAAGTAGTTAATGACAACGTCCTATTATGAAAACCCCTGGAATTGTTATAGCAGGAATTAGTAGCGGGGTTGGAAAAACTACAATATCAACAGCTATAATACAAGGGCTTTTGAAGAGGGGATATAAGGTTCAACCTTTTAAGATTGGACCTGATTATATTGATCCATCTTATCATAACATGATCTCGAAACGGCGATCAAGAAATCTTGATGTATGGCTAATGGGAATAAACGGATTAAAGGAATCATATTTGAAAAATTCTATAGATTCTGATTTTACGGTTTTGGAAGGAGTAATGGGGTTATATGACGGTATGTCGGGGAAGAACAATTTTGCAAGCACTGCACATGTATCAAGAATCCTAGACCTTCCGATACTTTTAATTGTGGATGCAAAAAAAGCAGCCCGATCATTAGCTGCAATCACCCTTGGGTTTATCAAATTTGAACGCAGGATAAGGATTTCAGGAGTGATCCTAAATAACATCGCAAGTGAAAGACATTTGAGATATATTGTTGAGGCATTTGAATCAAAAATTAGGATACCTATTGTAGGAAAAATATTTAATGACAAGAACCTAATTTATCATGAAAGACATTTAGGCTTGATACCACGCATGGAACTAAGTTTTACATTACAGAACAGCATCGTAGACAATTCCAAGATTGTTTCTGAACATCTGGATTTTGAAAAGATTATACAGATAGCTAAGAAAATAAATTATCTTGATAAGACAAAATTTGAAAAGTTTTCAATGGATTCGGTAAAAAGAAAATCCAGTCATCAAGAATCTAAAAATTTACATAATTCTAAAGTAAAGATATTAGTTGCATTAGATAAGTCTTTTAATTTTTACTACCAAGATAACCTGGACATCTTGCACAAGAGGGCTAAAATAGAGTTTTTCAGTCCTCTAGATGATCCTGGTATCTCAGAAGATACGACAGGTATAATATTAGGTGGCGGATTTCCAGAAGTCATTGCAGATAAACTCCAAAACAATTCTAGCATGCGGAGGTCAATCTTGGATTTGGCACAGAAGAACCTACCAATTTATGCCGAATGCGGAGGATTAATGTACTTAACAAAGACAATTTCAGGCTATAAGAACAATAAAAAAAAGTACAAAATGGTGGGATTATTTGATGCAGATACAGTGATGACAGGTAAAGTTACCCTAGGATATACAGAAGCTTTGTTAAATAATGAGCAAACTTATCTTGGAAGGATACGAAAGGTGAGAGGTCATGAATTTCATTATTCAAATGTAATTATTAATAACACCGATCTAGATTTGATTTATGATTTGAAAAAGGGGAAGGGCATAATGGATGGGAGAGACGGTTTCTATGCTCATGACTGTATAGCATCTTATATGCATACACATTTTATGAATTCAACTTTCTCTGATAGGTTTGTAGAACGCTGTGTTTGGTATTCAAGAAAATAATACAAATAGACTTTATAATATCAAGTTAACAAATTTCGATTTAAGGGTTCAAGGGCATAAACTAAAATTGACATAATCAATATGTCTTAGTCTGGGCTCTTGATCTTTTAGTTGAATATAACAGCATCAGCGAATTAATAATGGATGAGGCTGCGGAACTACCACCCTTTCTTCCTATATTCGTAATATAAGGAACATCCATTTTTGACAAATCAATTTTGGATTCAACAGCTGAAACGAATCCAACTGGAATTCCAATCACGAGTAATGGTAAAGTTTTTTTTTCCTCTATCATTGAAATTAATTCATAAAGCGCTGGTGGCGCGTTCCCGATGACGACAACGCCGCCGTTTATCCTGTCGGCAGCCTTCTGCATTGCGAGCTCAGATCTGGTTTTGTTGGATTTCTTTGATATCTCTTTTAGTTGTGGATCATTTATAAGACAAATGCCAGTCAAATTTAGGTCCAGCAATGATTTCTTATTTATTCCATGCAATACCATCTCAACGTCGGTTACGACAAAAGATTTCTTTGAAAAAGCTAAGAAAGCAGATTCTATTGCTTTTTTATGGAAAATAATTCTGTCTTTCTTTGCAAAATCAAAGTCAGCTGTTGCATGGATAACTCGTCTTACCACCGCCCATTCATTGTCAACATAACCATGGTTACCAATCTCGGATTCGATTATGTCAAAGCTCTGTTTCTCAATTCCAAAAGCCCTAGTTGACATGTCTCGAGATTGAGGATTACCTATACTGTAATCGCCAGTTTTAGCGTCAGAAAACTCCACTCTTAACTTCAGCCTCCTTAGCTAATGTGATTACCAGATCTATTACTGAAGGGTCTACTCCAATATGCCCAGATATAAACACACTTTTAAAACTATATTTTTCTTGTGCTTTAGCTAAATCAACCAAAATGTCCTTTTGTATGTGGATCCCCTTATGTAAAAAGTATGGAACAACCACTATTGTATTGGGTTTAGAAGTTAAACATTCCCTTATACCCTCTTCAATATTTGGTGGTTCTAATTCGAGGAAACAAAATTTGACATCCTTAAATATTTTTTTCAAGCTTCTAACGGTATATAGAAAAGCTTCTCGAGCACGTTTATCGCTACTGCCATGGCCAATTAATAATAAACACAAGTCCACTTTTTCTCTATCAATTCCCTTTTCGTTAATAAGTGAGTTTACTCGTTTTAGTACTATTTCAGATATTACAGGTTGATATGACAATGGTTTTGTTATCACCATTTTCTTATTTTCTTGATGTATAATATTGGCAGTTTTGGTAACCGCATCTTTAAGCTTCATTCCAGGGTATAAGAAGTAGGGAACAATAGTTATAGAATCGACGCCTAGCTCAATACATTTTCTAATTCCTTCATCAATGTAAGGTGGAATAACTTCAAGAAAGCAATAGTCAACGTAAGAATAGTCGGTTTTATTTTTAATCAAGTCACAAGTATCACGCAATTCCTCCTGAACTTCCTTCATTTTGCTTCCTCGATCTATAATTAACAATGCTTTTTTCATTGAAAATTCTCCCTGCTTATTGCGACAGTCAAATCTGGTGGAAATTTTTGCTTAGGGACTATTAAAATACCCTTCGAAGATGCCAACGAGGCGGCCTCGGAAACGCTTGAGGTTCCTTCATATTTTCCAACCAAATCAGATGGGTTTGGAACTACTACCTTATTTAAGTCAGTTTTTGAAAAGAGGAGCAAAGGAAAATTATTTTCAGTGCAATATTCATCTAATCCAACTACGTGTCTGCCTTTATCCAAGGATGTGATCGCTTTTATACTTTTTGCACTCAACCCATTTTCTTCAAAAACTCTCATTATACCCTGTTGAATTGTTTGCTTGGAGGTATTCCAATGCAATCCGATACCTACATGAAGTGATTTTGGTCTATATACTACTGATTTAGCAGTCAATGATCTGTTTGAAACCATCTTATCCGTAATAATTATGGAGCCCTTATACTCTTCAGATAACAGGTCTGTAATGATTGGGACCAGTTCGACATTCTTGGGTAGTTGATCCATGTTCCACCAATTCTTTTCTCCAGTATCTTGATACACTCCAATTTTTTCTTCATTAACCATCATGGCACTGACCTTTGTCACATTTTCAAAATCATCTATAACCCAACCGAATTTTTTTCCCAATAAATCGATAGCAATGGTCTTGTTCACATCAGCTGCGGTAGTAATCACTGGAATTGAATCTAGGATCTCAGATACTTTGAGTGTTAACTCGTTGGCACCACCTAAGTGCCCAGACAGTGTGCTTATCACAAATTTTGCGGTATCATCTATTACAATTACGGCCGGATCATGTTTTTTGTCTTTTAAATGAGGAGAGATTAGCCTGATGACTGCTCCTAATGAAAATATACAAATTAACGAATTGTATTTATAAAAGAGAGGCGCTATCCGGTTTGTTACGGACTCTGAGAAGTAGATTATCGATGGATCCGAGTCCCTAAATTTTTTCTGGTACTGGATTTCCGATTCGCTCAATACATTTCGAATTCGCTTGGCGATTTCGATGCCTTTTTAGTTATAGCAACGATAGCGATATTCTTTTTGTTTATATTCTCATTCAATTCTCTTAAAATAAATCTCCTATACTTTACCACTTTATTATACTAACTATTTTATTATAGGTTTGCGTCTTAGGATTTAATATTATAGGTATTTAACCTCCATTGGAACAAAAAGCATCCCTAGACTTATGATAGAGAAGTAGCCTTTGGGAAAATATGAAATGTGATGAATCAACAGTTTTTCACCACTTTGTTCCTGAATACTTTGAATATCATTCTAAAATATATTATTTCAGAAAACTAGTGTTTTCAATTCTTTGGGAATCTACCAATGACGTATCCTTTAAAGTCAAACATAATGACTTCTATGGATAACTCGTTTTTTGAATAGGTGCTTAGCTGGCTAGCAGCATTGCTGCATATAAGATCATAAAACCCCTTAATATCGTGAGAGTCAATGATTTCCGAAACATGCCGTGCAGTATTGGCGTCTAGGATTAGTTTCAGAACATCTTCAGAAGCACCGACTGTTTCTGCTAATTTTGCCATAAATTCCATATTAACATGAGATCCTCTTACATGTGTTTGTTTGACACCCATTGCTATTTTTGTTAATTTACCGATGAATCCAGCGATAAACACTTTTTTGACCCTCTTGTCATGGCATTGCTTTACACTGTAACCTGCAAAGTCGCCCATCTGAACATAACAATGATCAACGTATGTATCTCCGAACAGGCTCTTACAAAAATCTTCACTTCTGCCTCCAGTCGTAAGAATAAAGGTGTCTGCTTTTAGTGCTATTCCGACATCCAAACTCTGCCTTATTGCGGCAGCAAAGGAAGCCGTTGAATATGGGAGTACTATGCCAGTAGTCCCCAGAATTGAAATCCCGCCAAGTATACCTAGTCTAGGGTTGTCAGTTTTTTTGGCTATTTCTTCCCCCCCAGGAACAGATATTACTACTCTCAAGCCTTGTTTTTTGATTACCTTTGGGTAAAGACTCAGTACTTCTTGTATAGCGTCGGTTATCATTTTCATTGGTATTGGATTTATTGCAGCATCTCCTAATAACAATCCAAGGCCTGGTTTGGTGACCTTACCTACCCCAGCTCCTCCAATTATTTTCACTTCACCCTTATTGCTCGTAGATTCAACGGTAGAGCAGATTTCAGCACCATGAGTTACATCAGGATCATCTCCAGCATCCTTAATCACTGCAGAGGTAATCGACTTTTCATTTATTCGTGTCCATGCAACTTTGAGTTGGACCACCTTACCCTTTGGGAGTGTAACTTGTACTTCTTCAACACTCCTTCCAGTTAGAAATGTAATAAGTGCGGATTTGGAAGCAGCAGCAGCCGAGGTTCCGGTCGTATAACCAGTTCTAAGTTGGCCACTTAGTTTTTTCTCTCTAACCTCTGAAGGAAGATCCTGTTCACTTTCCGCGATATACAAATCATTAGAAATTTTCTCATCTGACTCGCTCAAAACCATTCATCGATCATAATTACCATGCAAACATACCAAAAAAAACCTAATGATTATTTAATTGACACGAAGGTTTTTCAAAGCCTCTGCTTTGTCTGTTTTTTCCAAACTAAAGTCAACATCTCTTCGTCCAAAATGTCCATATGCAGATGTTTTTTTATAAATTGGTCTTTTCAGATCAAGGGTTCTAATGATCCCAAAAAAACGGGCTAGTATCAAATAATTCTTTAACCTTGGCCTCTATTTTTCTTCGTCTACCTTTGATGTTTTAAACGTATCAACCATAATTGACACGGGTTTTGCTACACCTATTGCATAAGCAATTTGAACTTCACATTTAGTAGCCAGTTCTGCTGCACAATATTTTTTTAGATATGTATCGGGCCATATAGCATGCAGATCTATCAACTTTGGTTGGGTCTTTACCTGAGAAAGCTCCTCCCCCGTGCCTTCCCATCCCTCCATATGTATCAGCTATGATTTTTCTTCCTGTCAATCCCGTATCGCCAGGAGGTCCCCCAATTACAAATCTACCTGTAGGATTGACAAATACTTTCGTTTCGGAAGTAATCCAATCTGAGCAAACGGGACTTATTACAAATTTAGCGATTTCCTCATTAATTTGTTCTTGAGAGATTTCAGGAGAATGCTGGGTTGACAACACAATAGTATCAATCGACTTTGGTTTGTTATCCTCATACAAAATTGAAACTTGTGATTTTCCGTCCGGTCTAACCCAATCCAATTCTTTTTTCTTCCTTACTTCGGACAAGCGCAATGATAAATTATGAGCAAGCATAATTGGCAAAGGCATAAACTCCGGAGTTTCGTTTATCGCAAACCCAAACATGAGCCCTTGGTCACCTGCTCCCTGCTCTCTTAATTCATTTGATGTAACTCCAAGAGAAATATCTGGGCTTTGTTCATGAAGTGAAACTAAGACCGAACAAGTATTTCCATCAAATCCAAATTCAGGTTTATCATAACCAATATCGTTTATTTCATTTCTCACAATATCCTGGACATCCATCCTATGTGTAGAAGTTACTTCACCTGCTACTATGACGACTCCTGTAGTAGTCATGGTTTCTACTGCTACCCTAGCATCAGGATCATTGCTCAGAAATGAATCAAGAATGGAATCAGAAATTCTATCGCATATCTTATCAGGATGTCCTTCTGTTACACTTTCAGATGTAAATATATATTTTCGTGGTTGCATTATTATCATTAATCAAGAATTCGGAAATTGTACTAATGATTAGAATTCTTTCTCTAATTTAATGAAAAGCACGTTATTACCTCTTATAACGACTTTACCATAATTTGCTAACAGATCAGACCCATCAAATTCTTCTGCATCAACTAGAATCAGATTCATATAAGAATCTACATTCGACATTTTGCCTCTATATTCGATTTCGCTTTTTAACCTTACAGCAACTTTTCTGTTCAAAGAACGCTGTAAAAACATTTAATGGTCTCTTAGTAGGTTGTTGTGAAGGTGATGCTGCCATATTGTTATTCAATTGTGAAAAGACCCTAGGCTACAATAAAAAGCTTCCTCTACGATATGGTGCCTAACAAATCAATATTTTTATCCATGAAAGAATATCTAACCTCATAGATTCAGAAGTAATAAAATTAGATGGTCTCCTGCTCAGTTTGACCCAAAAAGGCACTTTGATCGAGTTGGTTGGCAAGAAAGGTGCCGGAAGAACTCACTTGGTTTACTTGATATGCTCATTAAATAGCATAAGAAATAAGAAGACATTATATCTAGATGGCTCGGGAAATTTTCGACCCGAATTAATTAAAGAATATCTTCTAAAGATAGCAAAGGCTGACGATGATGAACTAAAAAGATATTTGAAGAAGATAACATACCAAAGAATCTATGAAGCAGATAAACTAGTCCTCCTTCTGAAGAAAATCAAGGTATTGGATATAGATTGCGTAATTTTTGATGATATGATGCCCCTGTTTCTTTACAATCAGAATAAAGACATTAGACAAGAGGTAAGAAGATTTATTAGAGAAATGGCTATGGTTGCAATTGTCAAAAATATTACCATAGTTTTTACAAGTACCTTAATTGAGAAATTTGAGGAAAAGAGTTTTGAAAGTTTAAACTATGAACTTTTTTATCACGATGTCATCAGGTATGTTCATATCAAAGCGATGATCAAAAAAAGAAACCAAAATACGATAGAATGTGAATTTATTCATCCAAAACCATTAATCGATTCAAGACTAATAATTAACTTAAACACACCTTAACGCTATTTGATTTAAAACATAGTGGAAATTATTATAGTAAAAAGTAATAGATTTAAAGAATGATAGAATCATAAGAAATCATTATGTATTCTTTTACAGTAGTTGAAAGAAGAAACCAAAACAATGTATAATTATAATTATAAAAACAACTACAACAAAGTAGTTATTATAGGACTTGGCCAGCTTGGTCTTCCAGTTGCAAAATATGTTAAAGAACATGGTTTTGATACTTTTGGATATGATATAAATCAAAAAACCATGCAGTCAGCTGAAACCAATTATGGAATAAAGCAAGCAACCAACTTTTGGTGATTTTGACATTAATTATCTGCGTATCTACATAGACCAGATGATATGTTTACACCACAAGTAGATGGTTTGATGTCTGTTGTTGAAAAGATATCTAGAGAAGCTAAGGCAGGTGCACTAATATCAATTGAAGTATATGCAAAGGGTATCAAAAAAAAGTATTTGAAAAAGTGATCATAGACTACATGTTGTTCATGCACCACATAGATGGTATGCATTAGAAGAAGAAGAACACGGTGTTAATCAATTACGTATTGTAGGTGGTGTAAGCAATTGCTGTTTGCAACACGGTCTTAACTTTATGATGGACGTGAGGTAGTGCCTCAAACAACAGAAACAGCAAACGATAAATTATCAGAAACATCTCTAATAACCAACAACAATAAACTCTCCCACCAATTTAGATATCCATGTAAATTCTCAACAACAACAATCGACAAGTCATGGTCGTGTAACCATTCCTCAACAGCAACATCAAAGGCAAGAACCGCAGGGATACAAACACTATCAATTCCAATGCACCCAGTATCATCAGTTGAAGTAGCAGAACTAACAAAAATAGTAGAAAACGCTCATAGATATCTTCAAATAGCATTTGCAGAAGAAACTTATCTTTATTGTAAGTCTAACAGTATTAGTTTTTCAGAATTACGTGAATCACTCAATACAAAATGGAATGAAGTAATACTTTAGAACCAAGAGATGGAATAGGAGGTCACTGTCTTCCCAAAGATACAAGGATGTTTATCAATTCATCTAACACAATAAGAAGCAAGATACTTCAAGCAGCCATGGAGATTGATGAGGACTATAGAGAATATATCCAAAGTAGAGAGAAAAAAGGGAGTATGGGCTCTTTAGCAATTACTAAAGACAAAAAAACACAAGAGGTAGAACCGAACCAACTGCTTTATAGTAAGAAAATTAAGTAAGGCTATTAACAGTCTCAATTATTTTATTTAAATCATGACAATCGCGTATGTCTACTAGTTTTATTTGCTGCCTAAATTTGTTTACTAAGTTTGGATGACATCTTATGAATGGATAGGGGGCCTTGGTTCCTATTATTTTGTGACGGTCATCCAATCCAAATTGCATTAAATTCATCAACGCATCCCCTGGGTAATGACCGTTAGTATCCTTTCCGCATAAAATCAAAAATTTCATAGTGTGGGATGTTGTACAAAAACGAATTAGCTGATCGATTCCTTTGTTTTCAGAAAATAAACGACCTACAATTAATAGCTTGTCCATAATATCATTGTTAGAAATCTTCTTCAAAAGGGCCACACTCGAAAGCGTACAAACCGCAATCTCTGTACCTTTCCCACTAAACGAAGTAGTAGGGATAGGATACATAACTTTACAGACTACTCCGGCTGCTTGTTCCAATTGAAATTTGATGTTCAAATTAGTTGATTCCCCAACTAGCCTTAGTATATGGTTTTATTTCTAAAAAAGGAGCTTCCCCCTCTTTCCATGGATCACTTCTAACCCACTCAAATTTGTCATAATAAAGCAGGTAAATTCTGTCGTATAATCGACCATTTTCAATTATTCTGACTATACCGTTTACAGTGATCCCCTTATTAAAACTTGGTTTGTAAATATCTACAGTCAAGCTGACATTAGGATTTTTCTCAATGTTTAATAATTTTTTTGTATTGTAATCAGTTGAAATATAAAAAAAATTGTCCTTGTAGATGTATGAAACTGGCACTACGTGAGGTTTATCTTTAAAAGAAGTTGCTAACCTACAAACCTCATTTTCTATTATGAATTTAATCTCATTTGGGCTTAACTCGAACATAGGCTATAGTTATATGAACTAAAAGCTGTCGAGTTAATTTAAAGTAATTGCGCCCGGTCAATCTTTTTGAATTTGATTCTTCATGCCTATAACTATCCCGTGCATAAAACGAGATAACATAATAGAAAATAGCTTAATTATTAGTATGGTGAAACACATAGAACACCCTAGCCAAACGGGGACCTATTGGCTGTTATTTCCATTCAATGAACATAATAAATAGAGAGATCTAGTAAAATTGAATCTGTAATATAGGAGATGACAGTGGACAAAGGATTAATTATTGTGTATTATGGCAATGGAAAAGGTAAAACCACCGCAGCTTTAGGTGTTGCTTTAAGAGCAATTGGATACGAATTTAATGTCTGTATGATTCAGTTCATAAAGGGAGAGTGGAATTACGGAGAAATATATAGTTCAAATAGACTAAAACCATATTTTGAATTAGTAATAACAGGAAAAGGATTTGTAGGTATAATAGATGATGATCATGATTTCATAGAGCATGTAGAGTCATCAAAAAATGCTATGGCAATTGCTAAGGAGAAAATAGGCTCTGGAAAATACAGCATCGTTATACTGGACGAAATTAATTATGCTTTGAAGCTTGGACTAATTGAAGAAGGAGAAATTATTTCACTCTTAGCCTCAAAACCGCCTGAGGTAACCGTAATATTGACTGGGAACCTCTTGACGGACAAAATATTTCAGATTGCTGATCTGGTTACTGAAATGAGGGAAATCAAACATCCATTTAAAAAAGGTGTAAAGGCAAAAAAAGGTATAGATTATTAGAGGCTCATAAAAGCAAAATTAATTAATCTAACAAATTGGTTTAAACATAGTGAGTATTTCAGAAACCAAAAAACTCCCCGATTTGGGAGAAATAGTTATAGTTACAGTCAAAGAAGTTACGGGTCATGGAGCTTATGTAACCCTTGACGAGTATGACAATCTTACTGCGTTTTTACATATTTCAGAAATTGCTACTGGCTGGATCAGAAACATAGAGCGGTATGTAAAGGCTAAGCAGAAAACAGTCCTCAAGGTAATCAGAGTTAACCCAACAAGGTCAGAAGTAGATCTTTCACTAAAGCAGGTTACCGGCGAAGAAAAGAAAGCGAAAGTCATGGAGGTAAAAAAGGACGAAAAGGGTGCAAATTTTATGGATGTTATAAAGACTAATCTTGGCTATGATCAAAGTAGTATTAAAGAGATTGAAGAAAAAATAAGTCAGAAATATGATTTTATCTATGATGCTTTTGAAGCTGTAGCCATCAAGGGACCTGAAGTATTATCTACACTTGATCTAAAACCAGAAGTGATTGGAGCAATAGAACTAGAGAGTAAGAAGATTCAGATTCCTCATATTGAAGTTAGGGCAGTCCTGGATATTACTGTAAGGAAGGGAGATGGGATCGACACAATAAAGAATATTTTAGGATCTGTAGACGGGTCCAAAAATAATTCTAAAATAGACATTACCTACATAGGTGCCCCAAAATACAGAATCACAGTCACAGCGGAAAATTTCAAAATTGCTGAGAAAGCATTGAATCATGCTATAGAAAAAATAAAGACCAATATAGAAAAAAATGCCGGAACTTTTAAATTTACTAGGGAAGAATCAAAGAAAACTCATACAAATATTTAACTTCTTGAATAGCAATGAAGCACCGGATTAGAATTTGTAGATTATGCAAGCAATATACGTTGAGGGATAAATGTCCTATTTGCAAGGCTGAAACCAATGACCCACACCCGCCAAAATTTTCCCTTGATGATAAATATATAAGGTATCGGATTATGGATGCGTACGTAGACAATTCGGAAAAAGGATGAATACAAGAATATCATGATGTCATTATCTCAAATCCTCATACGTAAGTAAGATTATTTTAGGAAATTCTTACTATTGGATTCAGAGTTATCGTATCCTGGTAATGCATTAATAATTCGCATGAATCCCAAGTCGCTAGCATTGGTGTTTTGAGTCATATTAACAACGACTGGAATGAGATCCTGAGGTCTAGAGGTATTGCTGTTGTTGACAGTAGCATTGTTTAAAGTAGCACGGTCTTTGTTTTGAGCTGCTTTATTAGAATTATTTTTGACAATATCTTGGAGGGCTGTTGCATTGGAAGGAACAGTATTAATTATATTTTTGATCGGGATATCACTAGCATTGGTGTTTTGAGTCATATTAACAACGACTGGAATGAGATCCTGAGGTCTAGAGGTATTGCTGTTGTTGACAGTAGCATTGTTTAAAGTAGCACGGTCTTTGTTTTGAGCTGCTTTATTAGAATTATTTTTGACAATATCTTGGAGGGCTGTTGCATTGGAAGGAGTTGCCTCCATTATTTGCTTGATCGGGATATCACTAGCATTGGTGTTTTGAACTTCCTCGATCATTAGAGGAATTAAAGACAAATAAGTTTGATTGATATTTAATAAAAATTCATCTGTATTAGAAGAATTAGTCTCTTGGCCATATATGTAAATTTCTGTAATCCATGGGGGACTCGAATATGCCAGAATAAAGATTGGGATGATCATAAGAGATATGGAAACAAGGGTCAGTCTGTCAAGGGGAGTGTTAATATTCATAACAAGTCTGTTAATCTGCGATAAAATAAATATATTGCTAAAAGTTTGATTTAATTTTAAATGGAAAATTAAAATGAAGATTTAGGTATTGTGCTATTCAAAAGAAAAAGGGGAGGGTTATCTACCCAAACATAGACCGTCTGGGACAGATGTATTACAGTTATTGTCACCGAACACATTGTCATTAATGTTTGTTGGTAGACCGTTACCGTTATTCAAATCTACACCACGGTTCTGCAATACGTTATTTGAATTTACGTTGTTCTTTGTGCTTTGACCATCTAGGAAGATACCATTAACAGACCCTTGGATTGTATTCATTGATAGCTCATTGTTTGCAGAGTTAACCAATGTTACACCTGCCAAGTCATTTGATTTGAATAGGTTTGTGGTCAACTTTGAGCCTGATGAGGAATGAGCTGCTACACCAATGCTGTTTCCAAACATTAGATTGTCTTCAATTGCTACGTTCTTTGATCCTGTTTCAAATACTGCGATTTCATTTTCTGTGAATGTGACTCTTGAAATTTTGTTGTCTTCTCCACCGGAGAACAATGCGCCTGCTTGGAAGCTCTTAATTGTTCCTGGACCTTGAACAGTTACACCATCGTTGTCTGCAAACATGATTCCAACCTTAGAACTCTTTTCTCCTGGACCACTTAATGTAAATCCATTCAAATCGATTGTAATGCCATCAGCTCCTACAATAATGCCATCGGTCTTGCAATCAAGGTTGGCTGTCAGTTTTACACTTTGTTTAATAACTTGACCACAAGATAAGCTGGTGCTTAATGGGACTGCGCTGCTGCTGCTGCTGCTGCTGCTGTCACTTGCTTGTGATGGTTGATTATTATCATTAGTATTAGAGGAGGGGAGAGCACTGTTCAAAATATTGTCTATCATGCTGCTTTGTGCTGATGCTACAGTTGGTTGTATTAACAAAGCACCAACAGATGCAAATGCAATTAATGCCGCCATGAGATATATTTTGTTATTCATTCAAACAAACAATCAATTGTATAATATATATGGGAAACTGTTGTTTTTACGTAACTCAAGATTACTTTCTATCAGATATAAATAATTAATAATCAGATTATTAAGAACTTTTTTTGTAATAAATCGTTATATATAATCAATCACCCGAGTACATACTTCATCTAAAAGTATACAAATATTAATATTGTTACGAACCTAACCATATCAATTGAAGATAGCTGTGATTGGAGCCGGCGTAGCCGGAAGTTATCTTGGTGGAATGTTACATAAAATTGGCCACGAAATAACTATCTTTGAATCAAATAAGAAAGAAATGCACTGGCCGGTATGTGCATGGGGAGCGTCAAGACATATGTTAGAGTACTTTTCTAACAAAGCAGGACTGGATTTTGATAATTATGTTTTTCATGTAGGGAAAAGACTAAGAATGGGATTACCCAATCAAAAGGAGGAGTTTCTTGAATTAGATGGCTTGGTTACTTACAATAAGAAACAATGGGAGAGCGATTTGCTCGCGGGTATCACAGTAGAATATGGAGTTAATTGTGATAAAAAGACGTTTCCAAGTGATAAATATGATTATATTTTAGATTGTACAGGTTTTCATAGGAAATTTCTACCTAGACCTCAAGAAGATTTTGTGATTCCCGCGTATGAGTATCTGGTTGAGAATATTCAAGACGTCGATGAATTCCAAGTTATAGGATATAAGGGTGCGAGGGGGTACTTTTGGTACTTTCCCTTAAATAAGGGCTCCGGTTTTATGGGGGCAGGTGATATTGACAGGAAATATCACGGGGTAAAAGAATTCTTAGAAACTCACCCGGATGCGCGTATCATCAAAAAAATTGGCAGACCCATACGACTTTCACCGCCTAAACTGATGGAACCTTTTTACGACGGGAAGATTATAGGGGTAGGAGAATCTATAGGCACGGTCTTCCCGATGCTGGGCGAAGGCATTATCCCATCATTGTTAAGTTGTGATATATTTTTGCAGGTTTTGGAGGACAACAAAAACAATAAGGTGAAGTTTGACCATAAACGATACAGAGATAAAATTCTAAAGAAGTTCAACTATTACTATGATGTTTACCGAATTGTAAGACTCAAGATGGACGGGAAATTAAGCACCGTTAAGCACTTTAATTTGCTATTGAGCATGTACAAGAACATGAAGAAGGATGAAAAGAGGTTTGGGTTTGAAATCGACTTTGAAAAAATGAGGAGATTGGTAAATGCATTGTAGTAAGGAATTAGATCAGCTCATTAAATTTTTCTGATTTTGTTGTTGAAAAGTATTTCGCTCATCTAGGTGATTCAATTTACGATCATTATCTATACTTACGTCAAATAGTTAGGTATGGATTTACAATTTTTCATCCCTATCAGTTTTTATGGATAAATAGCCATTCAAATCCAGATTTGGTACTGTCAATGAATTGGTCATCCATAAAGACATAAGAATTATGTCTACTCCATCAACCCAATAGTAGGAATCTGAAATGATAAGATCATGTTAACGAAATATGAACTAATTATGACAATACTTTATTAAACACACATGTATGTAACTGTTAGCTGTACAGAGGGGTTGTAGAAATCATAGTCAACAATTAACATAATACTTTTACTAGAATCATTCAATATTTTTAATTAAATACCCTTGGAAATTGGAAATTGGAAATTTGTTAAAATCGAATTGGCGGGAAACTTTTAAGGATAACTACTTAAGATAGATTACTATGCCATCAAGCCAGTATTATCATATTTCCAAAATTATGGAAATGATAATATCATTAAATCCTAAATCAGTTCTTGATATAGGAAGCGGATTCGGAAAATTTGGAGTATTATGTAGAGAGTATCTAGAATTATGGGATGGAAGACAGAAGTATGAATTCAATAGAAGGATTGACGGCGTAGAAGTGTTTCAACAGTATATTTCACCTTTACACAGGTATGTCTATGACAATATCTTCAATGAGAACATATTGGACATTGTACAAGAATTGAATATTCGCTACGACTTAGTTTTACTAATTGATGTACTCGAACACTTTGAAAAAGATCAAGGTAAAGATTTGGTAAAAACCTTGATTAAAAAAAACGGTGGGATTATTATCAGTACCCCAAAAAAACCTAGTCTTCAAGAAGATGCATTTGGTAACATCTATGAAACTCATAGATCAGTTTGGTCAAAAGATGAATTAATGGAATTAGGAATTGCATTTTTTATCAAAGACGACATTTCCTTGATATGTATAATTTCATCAGAGGCACAACTTATCAGCGAATTTAAAAAGAACCTAATGATATTGAGAAAACATAGCAAAAACCCATCGGCGATTGCACTAAAAAAGATTTTAATAAAGATACCAGGGGTACGGAAGGCATATTATGGCGTCATATCAAGGGAAGGCTAGCCTGTATTTGGAAGTTCAAATAAATAATAAATCAGTATAGTCTAGTCATTCTTGTCTTTTAGAATCTTGACAAAAAAACTGGATTAATGAAAAATATCTTTTCAGCAATCATATAAACATCATTTATTATCATCAAGTTTTTCCTCTTTAGGTAATGGACTAGGATTATTGTCATCTCCCAATAATTCGCTTTTATTTGTCCGAATCAGTATATCATTCAAATAATTAATAATATATTCGTCTTCCTTTGGATTGGTCTTACCTTTAATCAACCTTATCTGATATTGACTTATCCAAGCCCACATCCAGTTCTGCCTAAGCAGTGCCTCATTTTCAACAGAATATTGATGTTTTCGATGCCAGACCCCTAAAGTAATTGCGGTTGGTATGTAGATAAGAACGAATAATAGAATAAATGACGGAAGAGTCATAGAATCACCAATTCCAAATGGCAATTGCTTAATCAAGAAATTATAGGATATCAATATGAAATTAATAAACGTCAATAGAAATGCAAGATAGATACTATGTCCATTCCTAAAATCCAACCATCGACGTCTTATGAATCCCCTTGAAATTTTCGGCCTCATGTAGTATATAAAAAAAGTTATCTAATTTAGTCTTACTCTTAGAATTATTATATAACAATTTTTTCATTTAGAAACTTACCTTAATCTATGATTCCACCAATTTTGCAAATTATATATTATTGATTAATTGGATAAGTATTTCATACAAATTGAAACAAGACCAATCGCAATAGGTAGGAAGAGGTGGTTTATTTATGTAGATTTACAAAAATTTTGAACAAGTTACAATTTTGTATTTGCATTTAACATGCAGTTACGAAAATCCAATCCCTATACTTCGAAAGATAAGACCGAGAAATAATTTGCTGATATATCAATTCTTATATCTTTATTGATTTCATCATCAATTAATTTTATGGAAACCTCTAACCAGAGTAAGGTTGATGATATTTTCCTTCACTGAATCTGAGTCCTTATTAAGATAAGTCAGGATTATTTCGCGGCCATAATTTTTCCACATATTTAACAAATTTAACGAAAATCCAACTTCTTATTACCTTCGAATTTATTGAAGCGAATATTTGTTTAAGATAGATAATAGCGGAAGTTTGCCAATATCTCTTTTATAGTCATACTTCAAATTCCAGGGTATGTTTGTTGATAGGGCTATTAATTCAGGATTTAAAGAATAAAGAGTTTATATCTATATCTAAATATTTACCGAATTTATCATTAGACGGTATCAGTCGTGCAATAATTTCCCATTAAAGTCAGCTAAAATTAAGCTGATTTATGGGATGGAGATCGTTATCAAAATAAGGTTTGAAATTTTTGTATATTTTTTCCCATGAAAATTCTAATTTTTTATTAAACAATTGATCTTGATTAGGTACCCAATCACGTTCATGACACGATAGATATATTTTTGATTTTTCTAGCCATGTTTGGTTGGTAATATTTCCTATATTCTGTAAAAATTTCTTATAACGAAATATATATCCTGCAAAAGTTTCATCCCCCCCATCTCCTGAAAAAAAAATGTTTGAATATTTTTTAGAATCCTCCAATACGTAGTATTGATATAGATTCCATCTAGGTTCCCCTGCTATAGAAATAAGCTTTGGAAGATCCTCTAATACATTATTCACAATTAATTCGTGAAAATTGCAATCATATGTTTCGGCAATAGCCTTTGCTCGAGTAATTTCATCATCATCATCCCCAAACCCAACACATAAGGAATCGATCTGCAAGTCCGGAAATAATTTCCTTATCATTACAAGTGTAAATCCTGAATCTATGCCCCCAGATAAAGCAAGGGAGATCCTTGAAATGTTTTTATCCGATAATTTTAGTTCCAAATCCTGCTTAACTATATCAGATATCTTCCCATCAATATTTTCGAAGATATTTTCCGCAAAATTTTCCTTTTTTAATGGATGAAATAAATTATTTAGGGTAGGATCATACCTTAAGGTTAAAAAATTTGCAATATTATCATTATTTAAAAATTGAGTCATATATTAATTCTATAAATCGGTTTAATTTAATAAATTTAATGAATCTGGTCCTTATATTGTCTTAAAGTAATAGTACAAAAGAATATTCAAAACAGGACGCAGAGATAAAAATAATTGCTACCTCCTTGATTTATTGGTCGGGCCATTTCCAAGTGCCTATTAGACGTAGGCAGGATAATGTGAGTGATTTTGCTTTGAAGATATAACCTATGAATAGAAAAGATGATCCTAAGAATACATGATTAACAATGGCTATAGCATCATTGGTCATCTATTTTCGAGTTTAATCTTAAAAATGTCCATCATAAATTGAATAAGCATATCTTTTCCCATCGGGCGTATCATACGGTAGAAATATCTAAAAGATTCACAAATTTATTTCATATTGAGAATCAAAGTACGATGTATATTCTGACTACAATCAGTTTGACTACTAATGACAAAACTAATATGTATTCATAAGAACTAAATATATTTTCTACAATGAAAATAGCACATATTAACAATATATCAGGAATAGCCTCCGTAATTGCAGATTATCAAAGGAAGCAAGGCTATGAAGTGGATGTGTATGTTTTCAATAAAAAAATTTATAGCCAATTTGGTGGTACTCTGGTTAACTATCTATCCCCTATATCTAGATGGAGATTACTTCGTAAACTAAAGAAAGAATACGACGTTTGGCATTATCATTATCCATACGGTTCGTTAAAGAGAAGCTTAGAGAAAAGAAACCAAGATAAGATTTATCTAAAGCATTATCATGGGAACGACATCAGAGGAAAGCATGACAATGATTTTTGTATAGTTTCTACGCCTGACCTTTTAGAGTATGCGCCAAACGGGAAATGGTTACCAAGTCCCATTGATTACAATGAAATTGAGAATAACATCTCTATCAAGAATAACCTCCAAATTGGAGTAACAAAAAATAAGAAAATAAAACGGATAGCGCATTATCCTTATTATAAGAATTATTCAACTTCACCCAGTGACTATTATTCTCAGGTTTTAAACGAATTAAAAAGAGAAAACAAATGTGAAATAATAGAAATTTTGAATATTTCTCACTCTCAAACGTTGCAAATGATTTCCTCTGCAGATATTGTTATCGGAAAGATAATGCCTGAAGTGGGTTGGTATGGAAAATTTGAACTTGAAGGTATGGCATTGAGCAAACCGGTTATTGCTTATGTATCTGATTACTTATATGAGAAATATAAGCCACCAATTTATAGAACTAGCAAGAATACATTCAAAAAAGATCTGATAAGTCTAATTGAAAATGAAGAGGAGAGCATTAGATTAGCTAAGGCTGGATATGATTATGTCAGAAAAAATCATTCGATAGAGAATATTTTTAGAATGGTAAAAGAGTGTTATGCTTTCTAAACTATATATTTATTTAGACATAATGTTAATAAATTCCTGTCTCTGCAGATTGGTCTCGCTATATAATATTTATCTGCGATATCCTGTCAAGCTCTTAAAATAGAGAAGAAAATAGACTGCTTTGTATCTATCTTGGAAAAAAATCCTTTTTTCTTAACTAGAGGGATTCGATGCACAGATTCTATGGAAGGGAGACTCTTGTAAATTTTTTCATATTGATGAATAAAGTTGTGTGGTGCGGCATTCCTTGGGGTTTTCTCTTCATACCAATCAATATTACACATATATTTATTCGATAAATTCACTAACTTTCCAATTACTTGCTCAATCTCTGAAGGTAAGATATGAAGTAATACTTCTGATGCGATGACAAGGTCATACTTCTTAAGTGACTGAAATGACTGGATATCCGATACAGCAAACTGAACGGATTCACTTTTAGGCGCATCTTTTATATTAGTTTTGGCATTTTCGATTTGATGTGGTGATAGATCAAATGCATAATAGTCTGTGATTTCAGGAAAATTAGACAGTAATATTTTTGTTATTCTTCCGAAACCACATCCAACTTCTAAAATACTAGAAAATGAATACTGTTTTAGATATTCAATCAACATCTGCTCCTGTAATTCAAATTTGTCAGAATATTTGAAATTCTTTTTATATTCCTTTCCTCTTTCTGCCCAGTACTCTCCAGGGATGTACGACATGTCTTCCTACTTCAACTCCAAGATATAATTATTTTTATTTTAGAAGAAATGTTTAAGATGCTAATTAACATGCTCGATATGCATCAAATATTTTTCCTGCATTTTGTTCCCAATTTAGATTATTACGAGCAAAATCGAATAATTTTAGTCTTTTTTCATATAGCTCATCCAGGTTGTACCTAAAATAGGATAACTTTGAAACCATATCATCATAATCTTCAAAAGTCACGCAATGTTCTTTCAAAATATCTCTTAAGGGCTTGAATGAATTTGTAAACATTACAAACAGCCCTGCATGAGCATATTCATACGCTTTATTAGGATTAATATAACCATGTGACCAATGTTTCTTAAAGGGTACCAAGCCTATGGAGTGGTTTGCCATCTCATTGTACATGTCGACTCTGTCCAGGAACCCAGTAAACCTTACATTCTTAGTTGAATCCCCGCTCCATCCTATGATTGTTAGCTCACCAATATCCCGACTAGCAAATATATCCAATAAACCATCTATATTTCGGCTAGGATATTTTTTTTTATTGTGTCCATCTGATCCCGCATACACACTGGACAATTTCTTATGGGGTTGTGGTCTTTGAAATCCCTCAGTTTCAAATTTCATTGGGAAATTAGGTACAACAAATATTTTGTCACTATTACCAATCAACCTTAAATCATCCGCAATCTCATTTGATACAGTGATTGTAGGAATAGATGAAACTAATTCCTCCTCCCATTTGGTCCACAGATGATTTACATGCTTATTTATGAGAACTCTTTTTACTTTTTTTGGCATTTTCCTTATTATTTTAGTTACGTTTGCGTTTTCAGATTTATCCTCATTTAATTTTTCCATTTCTAAGAGTAACCGAGAATGTTTAGACCAATACTCATGATCGTCGTAAACAAACGGTAAATCAAATTCAAGCATCATCTTAGCAGAAAATATATTATGAGCATGGACTATTTCGGGACGTGCATCTTTAATAATCTCAGATAGCTGCTTTTGAACCAAACTCCAATAGTACGGCAAGCCATATCTAGCTTTTGCTGACCATGTGATTTCATAAACTTTAGAAAATGTCTTCCTATCGTACTTAAATGGACTTTTAGACCCTGCAAATAATACATCATGTCCCTGACTTTTTGCGGTAATCGCTGATTTTTCGATTCTCCAGTCTGGGAGCCCCTCAGTAGATAAATGCAAGATCTTCAACTCGAAATATTGTGGATAGGATAGCATAAATAAATATTCTTGTACATCAGAAATATCCCATATTATGGAAAATGCAAATCATCAATGGTAATAAACTCATAGAAATTAAGTTGTTTGACAATTTATCAAATTTATGAAATTGTTGCAGGCAGTAATATTAATTCTTCCAAAGTTGAGCATATTCTTCAGAAAGTTTAGAGACAGCGGTTAATGGACAATGTTCGATTGGTAGATCGTGTCTAAATCTAAGATCAAAATCTAATACATCTAGGCCACAAGCCAATGCCTCTAACCCAGTTTTACTTAAATTACGCAAGATTTTTCCATCTACATACCTGATATCCACATATATCTGATAATTCTTCAAAAATCTAGGTAACTCAGAGTACATCAAAGGATGTTTTATTCTATCATACACATGAATGTCAAAATTAATATTATTTCTTTTCAAATAATTATGAACCCAAGACATGTTAGTCACTTCTGTATCCATTGTAACGGCTTCTGAGTGTACACTGTCCCTAGAATTAATAGAGGGAATGATATCCGGATTAAAAAGATCAGTATCTACGGGATTCGGAAGATATATTTTTTTTATTCCTGGTTTTGATGAAACGTACTGAAGCAGATCCGGAGTAGAGACGACTATCAAATCTGACAAAGACTGGACCTTTGAATGTATTCTTTTTTTTAGTAAAATAGTATCTCTTATGCGTCTATATAGATAAATCAACCGGATCGCATTATCAGAGATTCTTGACCGATGTGGGAGTTTTTGTTTTTTTAACCCCCTAATATCAGTCCCATGGTAATGCAAAACTATTTTTTTTGTTTTTCCATATTTTCTACGAAGATAGGGAACCAATTCTACTTTGCTATGTATATGAATAATATCAGCCTTTTTTGCTTCTTCAAGAATGGCATTGAAAAATAGTTCTTCCGAAGTAGTGACAATTACGTAGTCTTTGTAAAACTTGTAAAATCCAAATTTATCATATTTGTCGTGCTTAACAACCTTAGATTCACACCCCAGTGTTAGATTTTGATATTTAGCCAGAATACAGGCCACAGCGGCAGCATCTTCTATGTGGAGAATACGCATTCTAATAAGAATAAGATAAACGCATGAAATTATAAACCATTTGTTAATTGATATTTCATAAGGATTAAAAATAGAGTTATCTGCCTTCGCTAGGTCTTAAAACAATAATTTTCTAAAATTAACTTAACAAGGATAGAATCAAAGTATATATTTTTAATAAACCTCTTGTATTGTCATCGATCCATAGTATTTTTTTGATTTTTTTGAAATATTTGATATCTAAGTGATAGCACCGAATATTATTCTAGAACAATAATACTTAATCAAATAGCCTAAATCGGAATTCTGGTATCAAATGTACCAAGGTTGTTTAAGCATTCTTACATCGCGAACCTTCGAGAAAAGTCATTGTGAATCTTGTTTGGCCGCAAAATCTGAAAATTATATATGTATAAGAGTCTATATGATATTCAGACAACAGTAGCTATGGGAACTTATTTTACAATTGTAACATGTAGAAATTCCGAAAACGATATCGAGAAGGCCATAATGTCACTATCTAACCAAACAATTCAACCATCTTATATAATTGTAATAGATGACGGTTCTAAAGATAATACTGGAAAAATCTTAAAAGAGTTGTCTAATAAAGTCGAAAATTTGTATATCATATCTAATCCTGATTTGGGTTATGATATTTCTAGAGTGGTTAAGAATTGGAACAAAGCTTTGGCTCTAAAAGCTGAAAATAAGTTGGAGGAAACAGATTACCATATGATTGGCACAGATGATACAATCTATGACGCCGATTACGCTGAAAAAATAATTGAATTTATGGATAATAACACAGATTATGCTATCGTATCTGGTAATCTTGATGACGATAGTTATAAAACTCCTCGTGGAGCAGGTAGATTTGTCAGGAACTCCTTTTTTTATGAAGAATATGCTCAATACCCGGAAAAAATGGGATACGAATCTGCTGTTTTGATCGCTTCAAGAAAAAATGGTTATAAAGAGACTATCCTAAAAGAAGCAAAATTTGAGCACACTCGACCCCTTGGGCAGAATCATCATTTCTATGAATTTGGTGCTAGCATGAGAACCCTCGGTTATCATCCATTATTCGCATTTGGGAGATTTTTCCTATATTTTGGTACCAGTAAACCCATAGGAAGGGCGGGAGCCTTGTATATGTTGTATCATTACATATCTTATAAACCGAAGCTTGAAGGGTATGACAGTATGTACCCTGATGATATAAGAAAATTTACCAGGAAGATCCAGGTAGATAAAATCAAATCATTAATTAAACAAAGATCACCCACAAATTAAATCAGGAATTTCATAAATATGAATATATTTTGAATCATACACTACCGCGTAAGATGAATAATTATTATAGTCGCCCGATTTAGAATCAATCAAGTAAAAATTTCTTCCATTTCCAGGAATGGAGCTAGTGTTTGTGTACGTCCCTGCTTTGCCACACTTAAGATCTATTTTGGTTTTAAGGTTATCTTCCAAGGAAGTACCATTTTTCTCAACTTTGAAATAATTACCCGGTAACGATACAGTCTCAGAAAAAATATACTGACGGGGTTTTTCTAAGAACAAATGAAACCAACCTCGCCAATGCAGGGTTCCAATAATTTCTGCATTATTCCTAGTATGGGTATTAATCCAATCTATAGAATTCACCAAGTCTTGATTCTTGGATATCTCTAGTGAATTAAAAGACATGGAAAGCGGAATTGTTAATCCAGTTTGGGTTTGAAATATAGAAGGTATGGTAAAGGCAATTCCATATGGAAGAACTATAAACAAAATGCCATAAACCATAAAAGATGAAACAAATAAGACCGAAACCAAGTTTCTAAGTTTTGAATTTACTAATCTATCAGCGATAAGGAAGAACCCATATATTCCGAAGATGGAAACAAAAAATCCTGAAAGAATAATCCAACGCTCGGGTACCAAATAACTATGATTAGGGACGAGGAGCCAACTAAATGATAGAAAAATTGTCACAAGAGTGGGAATCGTGAGGATTAACGAATTTGACTTTTTAAGAAAACCTACAATGAAAAATGGAATGAGGATTCCATATAGTGAAAGTTGCAATACAAGTAAATCGTAAGGAGAAAGACTATTTTTGTTGAATACAGGATTCACTAATGTATCTACTGGATTCAACCCAACAGAAACAAAAGTAATATCATCTAGCAAAAAGAAATAGGTTAGAAACAATGTCAGTAATAATAAATTAATAGTAATTAGAAGAAGGAGTTTGTATCTAATCGAGAAGAAGATTGATGATATGATTAGTAAAACTCCCATCATTCTATCAGAAAATAGTGTAGCCAGATATAGAACGCTAACAGTAACGTATTGTAGGAGTACGGATTTGTTGAAATGATTTGACCTGAAATGATTCATGGTAACTAAACTAAGGTTGAGACAAACAAGTGCTAAAATATCTCTATGTAGATCCCATGCCATTCTCAGTGAACTTAGCTGTAATAAAACAAAAAGGGTAAACAACATACTTTTATTAACTGATAGTCTAAGTACACCAGTAAACAAAAGGAACGTAGTAACGCTAAGAGATCCATACAATATGATGTTTACAACGTTAAAGGCAAGATATAGATCGGAGAAAGAGACCAAATGAAAGGAATATACTAAAAATACATAAACTGGAAATAATGTTCCCCCGATTACTGGATTAGAATCTAGATCATATAGGGCAGGTAAGTAATAATTTATAGAATCGTAGCCTACAGGAAATGGAAAGTTTTGGATTATTGGAATGATCCCAATTAAACAACCGATGCCAAAAAGTATTAGAATAGCAAAAACAAGAAATGAATTCAACAATAGTCAAGTTTAGGCTATTGAACTAAGATCAAACATATTTGTTTTCCATGGTCATGTATTTATCTAAGCTAACTAGTTTATTAAATTCCTTAAACTTCATCATTTTATCTTTCAGCGTCTTTGTTGTACCAGTCTCTTTCAAAGTCTTAAACGTTTCAAATATCGCAAAAGCGGAGGAATATAATCCAGAAAGGGGAAACAGAGCAATTTTGTAGCCCAATTCTAAAAGTTCAGTTGAGGTCAAATTGGGTGTTATGCCTTCCTCTATCATGTTGGCTACTAATGGGGCATCAATTTGATCTGCAATTTTTTTCATATCTTCGATAGAGCGTGGAGCCTCCACAAAAACGATGTCAGCACCTATTTCTCTATATAATTTTCCCCTTTTTATAGCCTCTTCAATGCCCAATGGAGCCATAGCATCAGTTCTGGCTACTATTATGAAATCCGAGTCTTGTTTCTTAGCGTCAATAGCAGACTTTAGTTTTTGAATGTAATCCTGAGAATCGATAACTTCCTTACCCATCATATGGCCACACCTTTTTGGCCAAACTTGATCTTCAAGAAAGATCCCCGAAGCCCCTATTCGTTGCAAATCATTTACTAATTTAGATACGGTCAAAGGGTTACCGTATCCAGTATCTACATCTACAATTAATGGTATGTCAACTGCTCTAGTTATCCTTCGTGCATTTTCAACAGTTTCGGTGATGCTTAAGAATCCGAAATCGGGCAACGCTAACAACGATGCCGATGTTCCGTATCCTGTTTGAAAAATGGCCTCAAAACCTACTTGCTCAGCAATCTTGGCAGTCAAAGCATCGTATACACCTGGCATAACTAAAATATCATTCTGACGACTCAATAACTTACTTAATGACAAATGATTGTGTTACTTTTGACCTCTTTATATAATTTTATTTGTATGAAACAGAACGATTAACATCAAATGTACAGATATTATTAGACCGTGCATATTTGGTATGACTCTAATCTAGGATTCATCATTTCTTTGTTTATGTAAATATACGTATATTAATTTTAGAATGTTTTCTGCAACAGATTCTTTATTTTGAATGGGAAAATCGTAATAATTCTTGTATTTATCCACAATTACGATCTTGTTGGAATCTGAGCCAATAAATGCACCTTCAGTGCCCACGTCATTGGCAACAACCATATCGGCATCAGAATCTAGAAGTTTCCGATATGATCTTTCCAATAGAATTCGATCTGAAACGTGGTATTCAGCCTTAAATCCAACCAAGAATGTTTTACTTTGGATGTGTTTGACTTGATTAACGATTTTGCTGGTTGGCACAAGTTTAAGTATAAAAGAATTGCAGTCGGTAGTGATTTTGTTAGTCGAAGAAAATTCTGGTTTGAAATCGGAAACTGCTGCAGCAAGCATGGTTATGTCATAAGGTTTTGAAGTTAACTCCCCCATTACACTATCCAGCATTTGTTGACTTGTTCTAACATTGATCATCTTAAAATCAAACTGGTCCTTCAATTTAGTGTATTCTAAATCTATCATTGTTGATCCCTTAACAAGAGTAACATCTAATCCCAAGTCGATAGCCTTCTTTAACAGAAAATAACCCATTTTACCGGAACTAGTATTAGAAATGACACGAATCGGATCTATGTATTCAACGGTACTGCCCGTAGAAATCAAAATCTTTCTATTTTTCATAAATGATCGCATCTGTTCTTTACCTAATGGTATCGAATTTTTAATCGAACTTTTACAGAAAAACCAATCTAAATGATCGTCTGACATAACATCACTCTTTGGAATATTTGAAATTTGATTCCTGACCAGATCAACACTTTGCAAATAAACGGATTCGACGGTTGCTACTTTGGCTTTATCCTCTTCAAGGATCGGATTTACAAACACTATCCCAACTTTTTCTAAGCATTGTATATTTTGTTTAATGATTATGTTTTGGTACATAGCATCATGCATTGCAGGGGCGATTATTATGGGAATCCGAGCTCCAAGTGCTATCGATAGCACTGAAGTTACTGATGTATCATCAATCCCATTTGCAAATTTGCCTATTGTATTAGCTGTACACGGATATACTACTATCAGATCAGATGTTTTGAAATTAGCTATTCTTACATGTTCTAATTTTCCAGAAAGTTCTGATATAACAGAATTCCCACTGGCCCACAAAAAATATTCTTTATTCATGAATTTTTCAACCGCTTTTGAGATTACCACAAATACTTCAGCACCATGCCTCATCATTAATCTGATCAGGTCAATCGTCTTGTAACAAGCTACACTAGCGGTGACACAAATTACAACTCGTTTTCCAAACAATTCATTTCCCAGAGTGCATTTGATATCCTTTGATGGATGTAAACTATATTTATCATCGTCGTTACTATCAACGGATTTTCTACTGGGTGATTTATCTTCTACCATCTTAAATCGATCCAATTTATTCTGGATTCAACTTGCGAATATTCGCTTTTGTATTAAGATATTTATTGAATCTCAATAATTCTTCTTCTGTAATAAAAAATGAATGATCTTCATCTGGAAATTTACCATTTTTTACATCTGAAACATAATTTTTCATCGCACCCAATATTAGAGGAAAAGATTCCAAATATCGCTTTACAAATTTTGGTTTAAAGTTATTAAAGGATCCAATAAGATCATGAAATACCAAAACTTGACCATCACATCCACTACCTGAACCTATCCCAATCGTCGGAATAGTGAGAGATTTTGAGATTTGTTCAGCTTACTTGACTGGTTACTAGTTCTATTACTAAACTAAAAGCTCCGGCCTTCTCTAATTCTTTTGCTTGATGGTGTAACGAGATTGCGGAATCGGTAGTTCTCCCTTGCACCCTGTATCCCTCCCATAGTAATGAGGTCTGAGGCTTTAATCCAATATGTCCCATAACTGGGATTCCGTATTCTGTAAGTTTCTTTATAAGAGGAACAACTTCAATACCACCTTCAAGTTTTACAGCATGACAACCTAGTTTAATAAATTTTGTAGCATTTAGACAAGCCAATGACTGATCAAACTGGTAGGACCCAAATGGCATATCGGCAATGATTAAAGCGTTCTTTGATCCATTAATAACACTTCTGCAATAGACCATCATTTCTTCCATAGTAACAGAAATTGTACTTGGGTAGCCCAGCATAACCATACCAGCACTGTCACCAACAAGCAATATATCAACTCCGGATTCATCACATATTTTTGAAGTTGTGTAATCATATGCAGTTACTACGGTAATTTTTTCACATTTTTTCTTTTTTTGTTGTAAATCGCTAATGTTTGGAATCAGAAAAAGTCATAACTCCCAATGTAAAAGTCTGAAAAACCCTGTAAAATTGATACTGGGTTCATTTTTATTGAATTGGAACCTGTTTAGATTTCATTACTTCAAGGGCCTTTTTTAGACCATCCAAAATATTAAAAGCCTCTATAAGCCCCTTGAGGTCATTTTCACTAGAATGTTTATTATGATATTTGACGCATTCGATAAGTTGTGGCATTACCCTAACAATATTATCGACAATTGTTATGTCCGATGACAATGCCGTTCTTGAAAGTGGGTTCAGATCTACTGTGATAACTTTCTTATTCATTCGTTTTAAGGCTATGGTTCTATCACCATCCTCTAAAGGTACAAACACAACGTCTGCTTTAGAAATTCCATTCCTGTCGACAAATCTTCTATTGCTCTCTAGTTCCGGGATGCTTACAAGATTTATTGGGTCAATCACAAATATTTTTAGTAATCCATATTTTTTGAATTCTTCTGATATCAACCTTTCCCTCTCTTTTGTATAGTAAAAAAGATTTATTTCAACAGCCGAATTTTCTAGTGATCGATTTAACTGGCATATCTGGTCTACGCATAAAGCCGTTACGTTACCATTTATAGATATTACCGGATATCTGGCAAGTAATAATGTGGCGGAAGCAGCATTTATAGCAGCTTTTGCGGATTCGATTGTACATTCGCCAATTAAATAGTCAAAGCATTCCCCTCTTCCATGTGCGATTAGACCCTCTGATGCCACTAAACCTCGTTTGAAACCTGTTACCAGTTTTTCTCTGGCTAACAACGATAAATATCTTGGATGACTCTCATGTAATTCTATTTTTCTCTCCATGCTTAGTCATTTCTTCTAATCAGTCTGGCGCCCAAATTATCGACGCCACAGACAAGTAATTGTCCCTTAAATTGTTCTAACAACTTCACAATTTTACGTACCTTGTCTCGTCCAGTTAAGGTAAACAAAGTATGTCCAAAGAGTGCCACACTAGCCTTAATACCCTCCGCCTGCAAAAGGTTTAGTGGGTTTTGACATTTGCCCTTATCCAAACGATATTCACGAGCAAATTGATAAGACATCTCGAGAAATGATTCTACATTTTGATTTCGATGCAAATCATTCACCATTTTTCCACCCAAAAGATTCATTGAATGTTTATTCTCATTCGTAACGGACTTATCAAGCCATAGTTCTGTTTTAATGGGTTCAAGACACAAAACGATAACGCACCAGTCTGTTGACAATTCAGATTTAATAACTTGGCCAATGCCAGGCCCGCCAACCTTCAATCTCAGCTCAAAACCACCAGTAAATTCCGATATGACTGTTCCCAGCCCAGTCCTGCAAGCTATATCAGCGCTGTGTGCTATTTGTGCTGCTTGGACTTTGGTTAAGTTAGTCTTTAACGCCTCATTAAGGGCATAAGAAAGACTCAACGCGGCTGACCCACTAGACCCCAACCCATACCCGATAGGTAATTCAGATTCATGCTCAATCGAAAGATAAACAGGCTCCTGGATTAATTGCATGTAAGAGGCCATGACAAAATTTGATACCTTTAGCTCAAAATTAGGGATGCCGTTTAGTCTTATTTCGTAGTTCTTTTCATTCGAAGAAAATACTTTAACAGTAGATGTAATTCCTTTATCAATACTAAAACCAGCACCCATAGATCCAAGAAATTTTGGATCTGTTGTAGAAATTTGCGGGTCCGGTGTGGAAAAGAAGCCAGTAATGTGACCAGGACTATACGCCTTTGCCACTGCCACAGGCACTTGAGTAACTAAAACCACTACACTCCATAAACATCAAAAGTAAATATAAAAATATAGTATAATTTATTTATATTCATATATATAAATTATGACAATATATACTCGAATATTACAGCAAATTGGAAGTAGTATTCTTATATCCCTTCCGAATGACTGGATAAGAAGAATTCCTAAGCAAGGGAAACAGCCTAACTATAGAAACTAATATTGACAACACCGTTTCAATTTATAATAATTACCAAGAAGAAGAAATAAAAATAGAATTTGAGTATGGGCAGGAGGATAGTAATCAACAATCACAAAATGACATAGTTGAGCAAGTAGAATTCAAAGATAAGGTAACTAAAATACTTTTAAATAAAATTTTTGGCGCCTACCTACTGGGTTATAATAGGATAAACATTCATTCGAAGAATCAGATATCATTTGAAGACAGTGAAACAATAAAGAAGGCCACCAGAAAATTGATTGGATTAGAAATTGTTGATGAGAATAGCTATAACATACATCTTCAATTTTTAATTGATGCTAAAACCTTAAACATTGAAAAAATATTGAGTATGATGAACTCAATCATAACAGGTATGTTCAAGGAAACGATTCGTTCCCTTAGTGAAGGCTTTGGAACAGATCTACAGAAAAAAATTGACAGTCGAGACGATGAAATAGACAGGCAATATTTCCTCCTCGTCAGAGTCATAAGAACAGCTATTATGAACAAGAAACTTGCGAGCAACCTGAATTTAAGCAATATCGATATGCTCGACTATAGAATAGCTGCTAATTATCTTGAAAATGCAGGAGATTTAATAGCAGAATTGGTATCCTACCTATCTGAACTTAGGGAAAAAAAACAGATTGCCGACTTGATCAGAAAAACTGGGTATTCATTGGAAGAAATGCAGCACTATTCCATCGAAGCTTTTACGAGTACAAGCAGGGATAAGGCATTTAAGGTAAATGAAAACTATGAAGAATTTAAAGAATTAATTTCTGAATTAAAAAAGCATATAACTTCTGATAAGGAAATCGTGATAAACGATAAGTATTCTATTGCAATGATAAATAGCATTTCCTGCCTTGACAAGATAGCTAAATGTTGGATAGATATTACTGATTTGGCAAAACCAACATATATGCTAAAATAACTTTAAAAATTAATGATGGGTTTTTCCTGCTGAAAAGAAACCAAATTCAGTCTATCGTTCCTTTTTTCCGTCAATGAAATCAATGAAATTTGATTTGGCGTTTGAGTATGACATTTGAACTGGAGGGTGTTTAAAACAATATGCAGAAATACTTTCTAAAGGTCCAGAAATATTTCTATCAAGTGCGATTTTGGCGCCTCTAATTGCATCAATCATCACGCCTGAACTGTTATAGGCATCCGGGACACGGAGTTTCACATCTAATTCTAATGGCACCTTTCCAAAAAATCTACCTTTCATGTAAATGTAGCAAACCTTATCGTTATGAAGAAAATTAACGTAATCAGATGGACCTATTCGCATCGGCACGTCATATGGTATCATAGCCTGTACGGCTGAAGTCTTGCTAACTCGCTTGTCTTCCAATCGTTCTTCATCTAGCATATTGTAGAAATCCATGTCCCCGCCAATATTCAATTGATATGTCTCATCTATTGATACTCCTCTGTCCACCCACAACTTAGCCAAGGTCTTGTGAACTACTGTAGCTCCTAATTGGCTCATTACATCATCTCCTGCACACGGAACATTTTTTTCAACAAAGCGTTTTTGCCAATCAGAATCTGACGATATGAAAACCGGGATTGCATTAATAAAACAAACGCCTGCTTCTAGGGATTTTTCTGCATAATATCTGCTAGCCGCTCTACTACCCACAGGCAAATAATTAATCAAGATATCAGTATGTGTTTCTCTAAGTACATCGTAAACATCGACATGTGTTTTATCAGAAAGCTTTACTACCTCTGAAAAATGCCTTCCTGCCCCATCGAGCACGTTACCCTTTTGAACTTTAATTCCAGTAGGGGGAACATCAACAATTTGAAGGGCGTTGTTTGGTGGCGAGAGGATAGCTTCAGACAAGTCCTTTCCTACTTTTGATTCTGCAATATCAAACGCAGCAACAAAATTAATATCACCTGGCTCATAGCCACCAAGGTTAAATGAAGTAAGACCGACAGAATCCTTAGACGATGAATTAGAATTATAATAATGAATTCCTTGAACAAGAGCAGAAGCGCAATTTCCTACACCGGCAATAGCGACATTTATTTTTTTACCCATGGTTACGATCTCTATCATATACAATTTTAATATAAATTTTACAACTTAGAAATGCTGGTTAAAAGACAATGTCATAATTTACTGTATTTAATGGGAAATGACTATGTTCAGGGGTGATCCTGATGAATGGATTAAAAAAATGTGAAATATTGTTTATCTTTAAGAATATCAGGCTAAAAAGAAAAGATTTGATGGTTCTAGTGACATGGAAAACCTGCAGCATGTCTAATATCATGAGTAAATTCATGAAGCCACATTGTGTCAAAAGCTTCGCTTCCTTGGACCAAACTAAAAAGCTGTCCTTGATCATATCCTACTATATAAATACTAAAAATTGCTATGACGGCTAAGATACCAATTGCTAGTTTTGGTACACCGTCATTGTTCATAACTCTAAGCTCGGGATACAAACTCATAATTTTACCATTTGTCCTTATTATATAAATGATTGTGTAAATTCCCATTGAGGAAAGTTAACGGGTTAACGATTTCCAAACATTTGTCTAGTCGATTTTTTATCCAAAATTATTGGTGATCAAAAGAATTTAATATCACAGATTTGTCACACATGTTTATGACTATGTCTTGTTTAAGATGTGGAAATATGATGATATGGCTGAATGGATCTATTAGTCATAGGCATGACATTCAATACTACGAGTGCAAGCATTGTAATATTAAGGTGGTCAAATATCCAGACGACCAAATTATTGAAGTAGAAGAAGGAAACAGAGCAAATTAAGTATAATTCTTAAGGATCTATTCTGTATAACGATGTCTTTAGAAATTATGAAAATTCAATTAGACATTTACTTCGTCAATATAATTTCTCATTTATTGAATAAATCAAGACATTGATATTCAATTATCTTTGTAGTATTTTTCACGATCTTATCATGCTGTTACTGCGCATTTAGCTTAATCTTAGATTCAAGAGCAAAAACTATAAATTTTTGTCAAGTTATTGTACCTTTACCTTCCTAAGAACAATTCATATCTAGGTTACGGTATGAAATATTAAGCAGGGAGAGGAAAAAGAGTGAATACAATAAGAAATTCCTTCATATTAATACCAAGCGTTCTATTAGTCTTCATATTTCTAGTAAATCTAATAGCGAATCAAATAAACTCCCAAGAACAAGGAATGATAAATTCACTATCTAGTACAATAGTTAATCTTGAGCTTAAAGAAATTGAGGTAGGAGAGAGTCCAACAGGATTAATATCTGTTAAAGGCACAACCATAAATAATTCGACCTTCAATGTGAGGGATGTAAAGGTTCTTGTAGAACTATTTGATCACAAAAATACCACAGTCTCAGAAACTAGTAGATTCATTACCCCTCCTTCGTCAACATTTAAACCAGGGTATGAGAGAGATTTCTATTTTTTTGTTAGCGCAAATAATGTCGACCATTATAAAATAACCGCAGAAGGCGAAAAGATCCCCTAACCAGGAATAAAGTTAGAATAAATGAGATTGTATCGTACTTTTGCGAAACAATTTGTTGATGTAACTTCAAATTAATTTTGATTTTAAATAGGACTCTGTATTTAACAGATTTCGATTTTCACATTCTGGTCAACAAGGATCATTCCACATTAAATCGAATAAACAATTACAATTATTTAAATAATATATATATTAATTTTTAATGTGGCTATAGAAATAACTCAAATTTTACAAGATTTTGCGACAATAATGATAATCGCAGCAGTAATGACGATTATTTCATATAAGTTGAAACAGCCACTTATTTTGGGATACATAGGAGCTGGCATAATAATAGGCCCACATACCCCTCCTTTCAGTTTCATCAGTAATGTAGAAGTCTTAAACTTATTTGCAGAAATTGGAATAATTTTGCTGCTATTTACGGTCGGAATGGAATTCCCCATTAGAAATTTAAGGAAGATTGGCAAAAGGGCTACGATCATCACTTTAGCTGAACAAACTGGAACAATGATTGCAGGGTTTTTTGTTAGTCAGGCACTGAATATGTCGTTTTATGATAGCCTGTTTATGGCAGTTGCATTATCGGTTTCTAGCACAGTGGTAATAATGAAGGTTTTAGAAGAATTAAAAATCCTAAGAGAAGAGGCTTCATACCTTACTCTGGGAATTCTAATAATTGAGGACATAATAATACTATCTATATTCGCATTGTTACATTCCACCACCGTAACGGGTAATATATCGATAGTGGAAATCCTAATCCCCATAGGCATAACTATAGCATTTATTGCTGGAGTTTTGATTATAGGTTCGAGAACAATTCCACGCTTAGTTGATTTTGTTGCAAGGACAAATCAGAGTGACGTTTTGGTAGTGGCTGTACTTGGTCTTGCCTTTGGCTTTGCATATGTTTCAAACTTACTCGGGATTTCTGTAGCGGTTGGGGCTTTTTTTGCAGGCGTATTAATAGCTGAATCAAAATCTCACGCAGTTACAAGCATCCTAACGACACCCATAAGAGATATGTTTGTAGCTTTATTTTTCGTTTCCGTAGGAGCATTAATGGACATCAATTTGATTCCCGTATTCATAATTCCCGCACTAATACTTGTGGGTGTTACGTCAGTCGTAAAATTCGCTATTGTTTTCTTGACTTCAAGGTATCAAGGATTTAGCAAAATCACTGCGATACAGACCGGTATCGATCTCTCAGCATCACGAGGTGGAGAGATGTCCCTAATTGTAGCGAAGGGGGGAATAGACATTGGAGTAGTAAGTTCTTTTATATTACCTATTATCGGAACTATAACCTTAATATCTACATTCTTAGCGCCGTACTTGATAAAGTTAGGATTAAAGTTGGCTAATAGAAATAATAATGTCAATTCGGAGTCAAAGTCTCCAAACGAATCAAAATCAGCAGAACCAGATTAACGGTGTTACGTAGCAAGCAAAACTGAATAAATATTATGTGGTCAAAATTACAGTAAACGAGGAACATAAAAGCGATACAAGCCTTATGCTATTGCATGATTAGAGAGAGGAGCAGGATTTGGGTAAATTGGTGACAACAATAATTCTCTGTTGTATGTTTTCATTAGACTTAGAGAAAAATGGATTTGTCACCTTAATCTAGTTACGGAGAATTTTTTTACCATAAAATTTCTATATATTGTATATAATATACGAACAATTTTATGAGTTAATTAATCATAAAGATTACTTATTTTAAGACCTTGAAAATCCTATTCGTTACTTGTTTAAAGATATTTTTAGAAGATATTTTCGTAGTTTTTCGAATTTTACATTATTCTTCATAAATTGTCTTAACCCAATTGCTCATTCTCGATAACAAGATCAAGAAGGTTATTCTTTTCTCTAAAAATATACTTGGAGTTAGAGGTTGGTTTATTGAAGCGGCTTATTTGTATAAGAATAAGTCATCATTTGAAAAGACTTTACTGTTGAATTTTGAACAAGTGATCGAGTCTTATCAACTCGTCTGTCTCCTATTGAAAACTTCATTCTGCAAATATTTCATCTACAAAGCACCACTTCCATGACTCTCCCGGTTCATATGATTTAATTACAGGATGCATAGTATCCTTATAGTGCTTTGTTCCGTGCTTATTTCTTGAAGCATCGCAACACCCTACATGACCGCATGTCAGACAAAGTCTCAAATGCACCCATTCGGAACCGGTTTTTTCACATTCTTCGCAACCCTGAGTATTCCCTGACTTTTTCAAATCCGCCTGAACGATATGCTCACACTGACCCTGTTGATCATTTTTAGACATATTCTCTAACCTTGGCGGTCTTTATTAAACATCAATCTAGTACCCATTTGAATGATAGCTGTCCTTTTACAATTAGAAAGTCATTTAATTTAACTTACCAAAAAATATCAAAATTCATATCAATCTATTCCATGTCATTATCTAATTGCATGACTCAAGTCTTACAACTATATGAAATGAATCATGATGACAGGCTAAACAAAAAAAACTTCATAAAAATGCGAATTCATAAGACTATCACTCGATAATTTTGCTGTCTGGAGGTTGTACTAATCATTCAATCCTTAAAAAACTTGGGACCCGACAATATTTTTGACTTGTTTTCGTCGAAGGTCTTAACCCAATAGATCGAAGAGAAAAAATTGAAATTTTAGGATATCGTGACCTGCTGATATCAGAGTTTAGCTTTCAATTGAAGGATTTGTATTGGTTGGAGATATCACCTTCGTAATTCCTACGGGTTTCTCAATGGCCGCATTCGTGGGTTTGTCAGTGGAGCTTGATTCGTCCTTGGATTTATCGCTCTGAGGTGCTATAGAGTCGGTAGAGTCGGTAGAGCTTGATTCTTCCGTTGTAGAGGGTTTGTCTGCGGAGCTTGATTCGTCCTTGGATTTATCGCTCTGAGGTGCTATAGAGTCGGTAGAGTCGGTAGAGCTTGATTCTTCCGTTGTAGATGGTTTGTCTGCGGAGCTTGATTCGTCCTTGGATTTATCGCTCTGAGGTGCTATAGAGTCGGTAGAGCTTGATTCTTCCGTTGTAGAGGGTTTGTCTGCGGAGCTTGATTCGTCCTTGATTTATCGCTCTGAGGTGCTATAGAGTCGGTAGAGCTTGATTCTTCCGTTGTAGAGGGTTTGCTGTGTGGAGTTTGATTGATTTACAGGAGTCATAGAGTCAGTGGAGCTTGGTTGATTTTACAGGAGTCATAGAGTCAGTGGAGTCATTGATTTACAGGAGTCATAGAGTCAGTGGAGCTTTGGTTGATTTACAGGAGTCATAGAGTCAGTGGAGCTTGGTTGATTTACAGATTCATAGAGTCATAGAGTCAGTGGTCAGTGGAGCTTGGTTGATTTACAGGAGTCATAGAGTCAGTGGAGCTTGGTTGATTTACAGGAGTCATAGAGTCAGTGGAAGTCATGAGTTGGGCTTGGTGATTTACAGAGTCATAGAGTCAGTGGAGCGGGTTGATTTACAGGAGTCATAGAGTCAGTGGAGCTTGGTTGATTTACAGGAGTCATAGAGTCAGTGGAGCTTGGTTGATTTACAGGAGTCATAGAGTCAGTGGAGCTTGGTTGATTTACAGGAGTCATAGAGTCAGTGGAGCTTGGTTGATTTACAGGAGTCATAGAGTCAGCGAGTTTAGGAGGAAAAGTTATGTCAACTTGTCCCAGTGGATCGGTAAAACTGTTTTGAAGGCCATTAAATATGCTATTAATATCAAAATTGGAGCTACTACTTTCGTAACTATTTGATCCTTGAACTGGAGCATTGTCGGAATTCAATCCATCTGTTGGATTTAGAAAACTGTTTTGAAGGCCATTAAATATGCTATTAATATCAAAATTGGAGCTACTACTTTCGTAACTATTTGATCCTTGGGCAGTAACGCTTTGATAAAAAACCATTTGTGAAGTAGGTCCACTTATAATTAGTACTATCAATATTAGTAGCACACTTAATGATAAAATCTTTATCATTCAAGAAGTAATAGCATTATATAATAAAGGAGTTTGATAACTCATTACTTAAAAAAATGTACAATATTTTTTATAGTAAGAATGATACGAAGATAAAAAATTCAATGAAATAGGCCCAAGGAAATCGTAGTTCTAACTTGGCTGTATTTCACTAACAATTTCAGTACCATTGTCAGACAATATTTACCCAGAGATTAGAGTTCTCTACCCAATCGCATGAATTGACTGACTGTAAATCATCTAATCTTATTAACAAAACATGAGAGTGATTGGATCCTGCAAATTTACACACAAATGCCAAATTGTAGCAAATAAACAGGATGTTCTTTTCCTACTAAGCTTAAATCCACAACATTACCAAAGATGAAGAATATTTGCCTTACGCTACCATTATTAGATAAATAGTTTGAGCGAAATCATTTTTGCAGCATCACCAAATCTTATTTGGTTAAAAATACATGGACTTTCTGACTATCAAAGTATCAAATTTAGATGGTTTAGTAAGAAATTGATGACTTCTATTACATGTGCAGAGAATTATCTAAACTTGTTCACGAAAAATAGTCATAGTAAATAGTGTGTGGCTATCAGAGGAACCTAAAGGGTTTAATTGATATTATTTCATATGTATGAAATTAGTTATAATCATCAAACTTGAATCATGTTGATGAGCAATCAACCATTTAGTCTTCAGTCCTAAGGAAAGAAAACTATTATTGAAGTCATTGAACTCTAATAGTTCATTTGTGCAGAGAGTGGTTTTCTAATGACTGAAAACATATCCCCCTGTAGTCGAGGTCATTTGGAAATGCAATATCCTTCATCTAGATCCAATAGGGATTTATCGCGTGCAAAAAAATTTCGAAGATTATCATAATATTTTTGATATTTCCAATTGAAATTTAGAAATCATAATCATTAGAGTTCAATCAGACGCAATGGATTCAACAATTACGCTATAGCTAAACCTCAACGATCAATAATCTTTCAATCCCTAAAATTCAGCATGTCATAAAGGCAATAAATAGGGTACGCCAACAAAGCAGTGAGTTAAGAATTGTTAGAATAAAATCATCTGATAAGGGGAGAAGATCAAAGGCATGAGCGGATGAGACCTGAAGGATTGGTGTTTCAAGGAATATAACATAATAAAAAGCAGTTACTCACTTTAATCAATTATTTCTAGCTTTTATGAATTATTGAAAAGGAGGTGTCAATTATCAATCCTAAAAAAGCAGCAATGTAATCCAAATTAACAAGCACATAACAACAATGTATTAATTTAAGATAGAAAGTAGTTTGACAGTTCTTAAATCAATTTTTCAAATAAGCATTTAGGTTGGATGGGCATCTTCATGCTTTTGCCCAACGTTCATAATAGTTTTATATGCATCAATAAAGCCCATAGCATACATATTGGCATGTTTTTCTGAACCCTTATGAACTCCAGCGGTAGTACGCAAATGATGATAGAATTCATGCATTATTATGAAGGGATTGTAAAAAATTTCCGAATTTATGCAATAAATTCTTCTTTCTCTATGAACGTACACTGCATACACGGTCCTTCTCTTTCCTTTGATCGTACCTACAACGATATCTGGGGGCCCAATTTCATAAAATCGACTTAAACTTTCTATCGCCTGTTCTGTTTTCTTGTCAATAATTAATTGCACAATATATGCTTTAAAAACGTCATTGAGTTCTCTTTTCAAGAGGCAATTTCTAATTATTCTTGGGAACTAATATACGTTTTATCTTATTTAATGACTTATTACAATCGATACATAGGTTTCTTAAAAAGGCCATTCAAGATCTCTAAAAATTCTTTTACCATATTAATCAAATTATGCGATCTATGATAGTAACATTATTGGTATTCAAATTTCCATTAAAATACTTGACTTATTAGGCCATCAAGATATCATTACTAGTGAAAAATAAGATCGCTACTATTCCAGTATTCTCAATCCTAAATAGTTGGATCAAGCAGGGTTAGTCCAGTAAACTATGTTGCTTTACTTACTAGTTTTTTTGTTATGAACAGAGTAAGTATTACAGACAAGATTGAGATCATTAGGGCGGTTAAAAAGATCAAATCGTACGCGACGTGGGTTGGATATGACTCATTGGTATCGTCAATAGTGGATCTAAAGCTCTCTAAATAGATCCCAGAAATCGCGGGCCCTAATGACATTCCAATCAGAAATAACAACATAGTGATTCCTAATGCAGAACCGCTTTGGTTTACCGGTGCAGATACCAATGATATATTAAAAGCACCTATTTCTGCGAAAGCCAATCCTATAGCGATGATACAGAGTTCTAATGATATCATCAGCTCTGATGGGTGGTATATGAAGAGTAGAAAGAATCCCGAAGTACTTAAAATACTTCCAATCAAAGTCGGTTTTATGTTACCTATTCTAGAAATTAACAATCCTGATAGGACAGAAATTATAAATGACAGAATCATAAATGGAAGCTGAACGCTAGCAGTGGCTACCGGACCTCCCCCAAATCCTATTGGGTTAGGACTTTGTATCAAGATTGGCAAAGTTTGATATATTATGAAAAATGCTATCCCAATGGTCATTATTAATATATTGACAGGTAGAAGAACCGAATCTCTCATCAGATCAAGATCCATAATAGGATATTGAGCCCGTCTCTGTGTGATAAGGAAGATTGGTAAGAGGGCTACCGAAATCATCAATAGAGATAGGGTCAAAAACAAATAATTGTTGTTTGGATCAGAAATAGAATTCGGTAATAGGGTCAATCCCACAAGGAATGTTGAAACTATACTTATCAATGTCAAGGTTCCGCTTATATCTATACTACCTCGTATTTTCAAAAGGAATTTTTCCGAATCAATTTGAACCCATCTTAGTACCACCACTAGTAATATTACCATTAAAGGGACGATTGAGAGGAATGTCATATGCCAACTAAAATGCTCGACAATGGTGGCCCCCAATCCGAGACCGATTACGGCACCTACTGAAAAAACAGCTGTAAAAATTCCTTGACCTATAGCGAGATTTGGAATGGAAAATTTCTCTCTAATAATTGCGAAGGCAACAGGAAACATAGCTAAACCAGTGCCTTGAATTATCCTCGATATTATCATCATAAAGATATCACTAGACAATCCGCCCAACAAACTACCCACAGAATATATCACAATTAGCGTCACCAATATTTTTTTTTTCCATAAAAATCCGAAAGTTTACCTATAATTGGAGTCATTACTGCCCCAGCAACTAAATAGGCTGTCAAAATCCATGATGAAGTATTATAGGAGATTTTGAAGTCATCTATTAAATAGGGAATCGCGGGAATTAGCATGGTCTCTCCGTACATTGTTATTAGTGCCAGGCAGCTGAGAATTGCAAGGGCAATCCATGCATCTTTTTGAGTGTTTTTTTCGTTCATAAATTGCAACCTTGATCCGTAGTTGAAATAATCTCAATTCTATGTACAAGCCTATGAATCTAACTATTTTATGCGGTCCATAGATTATCGCATGGAAATAAATTATTAGTCAACTAACTCAAGAGATTTATTGAATCATTTTTTCTTAATCTCGAAAATTGAGATCTTTAAAAAATTAATAACACAAGATCATCGATGATGAAAATCACTGCAGTAATGCTCCAGTCAGAGTGCGATCACAAACTATGACTATGGTAATCTGATTGGTATAAATAAAAAACAAGGAGATATCAATTCATTTTTCTATGAATATCTAAAATCAGGCTTTCTTTTAAGAATTTTTTAAGAATGGTTTTGGAGAAAGATAAATCTCAGTTATTCTGACATTACATCACCCAAAGTAAGACAAGTCATATCGAGAAGAAAAAGTCGTGGTGGTGAATAGCGTTTATTTTGCCTCTCAATTCTCGATATTAATGACATAAACTGTTACTAAGTTGTAATGTAACTAGGGATATCTAATTGGTTAGAATACATTAACTTTTAAAGCAATTTGCGTTATACCAAAATTATTAGATAACAAATAAAGTAATGACAAATTGCCAAAATCTAATTTTGACTGATATTGTTACCTGTTTTTTCGGAAATAATTACCTTAAATGTAAGCGTCTAACCTTCATATCACAATAGTTCCAGGACTACAAAATTAGTCATATAAAGATTTTGCTACCAATACCATATAAAGATATCATATCGGATTTGTGGGATCCAATCAGATTTCAATAAGAAATAAAAACATAGCATTATAACAAGGCGGAATTTTAGTATATTGGGAATAGAAAAATGGATTTTGACCTTTCACCAAAAATGTTAGCTGTTTTATTTATAATTGCAGGTGTAGTTTTAGTTTTCATCTTGCTGAACGGATCCTTACAGCAACTTTTTAGTCCAAGTATTCAAGAGATTGTGGTAGTCAAGATAAAACAGAATGGTACCTGTGTAGTCGAGGCTTCAGACGGTATACCCAGGTCAGTCGAAAATTGTCCTTATTCTCAAGGTCAAAACTTTACAATTTATTACAAGCAAGGACTGCCCGGTATTGAAAGTTATAAATAACACGATTTTGAGAGGTCATTTTTGATCGGACCGTATACATTAATGGTATTATTTACTTTACCATTTGGAAGATATTCCTATTCAAGAATTCTCCTTCATCAGAACAAGAAATAGTAATGGTATGATACTTGCCACTGGGTCAAATAGGCTACATTTTGTTTTGTTGATTGTAAATCGATTTACTCAAGTGAAATTGAATCTAATCCCTAAAACAAATTCACAATTATTGCACTTTATTTTCAGTCACCGAATGTGTAAAGTATCTCTATTTTGTAATCATGAGATCAAAAGAGAAGAATTAGAATAAACAAATAATTAGTTAGATTGTGCAGGTGTGAAGGTAAAAGGAGAAGTCTCGGTTTACCTCTGCCACATCGGGTAACCTCTGAGATGATTTGGTTTAAAAAAAAGATCGACAAAAAAATAGAATTTAGTGAAATATACCCCAACATAATCTATGAATTGAACCAGCCTAGTTTTCTGGTATAACACCATAACTCCTGCAGCCAGTGACGAAAGCGATGCGATGATGAGTGGAAAGTAATCATTAATTGTGTCCCTTCATTGACGCTGCAAGGTATTACAATGTTCATACCATAAAAAGTCCCCGCCACGGTAATTGGGATGATAGATGAACAATATTGTTATTTAGAAAGCGAATCTTGTTTGTTTTTTTCGAATTCAACATGTTATCATTGTCTTTGTATTTCAATTGTTTCTTTTTGACTCATCAAGTGCCTCTAATACCTTTGATATATGATCATTAATATCATCAAAATAATCAATTAGATCTTCCTCGGCTGCGCTGCTTGAGAATCTCTTAACATCTCTGGAAGTAATTTCTAACATGATTCGTTTTAACGGCAAGACTATTCTACGAAGTGTAGTAATTTCCCTTCTAAGGATAGATATTTCCTTCGCATTTGCCACCTTATCATCAAATACTTCATCTTCGATGTCGTCTAAGTTCCCAATAATTTTCATTAATATATGAAGCAAATTATCAACCAGCGCGTCTAAAATTGAATGTAATAGATACCCTGGAGAACCTCCCATGAAGTTATTTCTGATTGTCTGGTCGCCGCTATTACAAGTTCTAAATAGATCATTCAAAGGATAAAGATCTCCCTGGGTAATTGAAATTAGATAATCCTTTCCTATAAACAAGGAGAGTTGAGTAAAGTTGGGGGCAGCTCTTCCTTTGAGAGAAGCCGGAAACTGTAGTATGACGAATATATGATCATCATATCGATCGATCTTAGGGAGTTGATTCTTTGATAAACAGTCTTCGATATTCAACTCATGAATAGGAAATTTTTTGGATATTATATCCATTTTTTCCCGGGTAGGTCTTTCCAGGTAAACCCAGGAGAGATTTTAATGATTGATTTTCAGCTCAAACCGTTAACATAATTAGGAAATCTAATTCAAATTGATATACAATAAGCAATTAGGTATATACGTATTGGGAGAAGAATCATCCCATCAAAGATTAATTAAAGTATTAACATTAACATTTACTCATCCCTCAACGAATGAAATGATACAGCAGTCAAAACTACCATTTTGATCCACCTATCTAGCGACTAAGAATCTGCGAGAAATAGAGTTTGTCATATTGGAATTATTGCAGGTTTGATTTCGACGGTAGAGTTCGACCATATTTCTTACATTATGAAAAAATAGGAGTATAAAAGAAGGCAAAGTCATAAAATGGGTTTGTAGTTATCTTTACTCTCGATCTATGTTTGGATATCCAATAGTCTTTAGGTTTTCTCTGTGTAGTATTGCATTGTCTAGTGTCGAGTCGCGGCATTTTGACCACCTTCAACTCATTTACAGAGTGTAGGTTTATCCACACATTTCAATTCCTGGTTCCATAAATTGGCGAATCGCCAAAATGATTATTGACTTTAGAGGGCTCTATCCATATATTAAGAGCATTGTCACCTAGTATGGTAATATTTGTAGGTATATCAGTTATCGGTCCGTCTTTCATGGTCACAGTAGTCGCACCCATTAAGATGTGTCGAATTACTTGATGTACTATCAATTATTGGAGTGTTCAAGATTAGGTCATAGATGTCATGAGAATGAGATGAGTTACCATCTGTTTTTACCATATAAAATGATGCATTAAATGTAGGAGCTTCTGAACTAAGGTTTTCCATCCTATATACGCCGCCCAATATCCAAGTAGTAGCATTATCTGATGGATCATTCTGCAAGCTCGTAATCCCTCCCTTGATCACGTCATTTGAGGAACCCGAATTTTGTGTTTGATTGTTTGTAATGGAATTAGCATTTGAATCACTACTACCGTTTATGTTGTTGATGGTATCTGTAATCGATTGTTGGACTTGGTTATTTATGGTCGATTGAAGATCTTGTTGGCTTTGCTGAATTGATTCCCCTAAAGATGATGTTGCGTAGGAAGGAGTATTTATACCTGGATTTGTTGAGATGTTGACAAAAATTGTCGCCATCATAGAGATAAACAAAATTGAAAAAAATTTACTATATTTCATAGAACTATATTATTAATATTGTTATTAAGAATTTGCAATTTATTAATATCGAATCCACTGATCCTCATGATAATGGGAGAGCAACTTGTCAATCATAGAAATTAGAATAATTTATCGTAGTGGAACTTCCAACATAATTTGCGAAAGCATTGACCTCATCTAGATTCGGTTACCTCAAATAGGCTCGAAGGTAATTTACGGATTATTTGTACGCATTTGACTAACTCCTATGAAAAAGAAATCTACTCCTTCATGAACTTTAGTACAGCGCCTTCAGTATTAGATGAAACGGAATTTGGATTGCAAAGGTTGGTAATACATTAAGATAATTAAGTATTCTTATATTACCATTGCATAAAGTAGTCGAATTGGTATTTAATACAATCGTACTTGCAGACCTGCTAAACTATTCTTTTGTTCAATCTAGTTCATAATCTACCACAGAATCAGAAATGCCTTGATTCTTTGCTATTTGCAGTTTGACCTTAGTATTACATAAATACAGTCAGATATCATCAATGTAATCTTTTGGTCTTATTTTTGGTTTATTATGGAAGAGAAAATTTTGGACCCTATTAATTGTTGAGTCAACATCAGCAAGAATGTCTTTTCCTAAAATTTAATATAAATCGCCAATCAAAAAAACAAGAGATGTGACACAAGTAATACCTATTTTCCTGCAACCTTATAAATAGTCCCCAGGTGTTTGTAGAGCTTTTCTCATAGATATACTACTTGGATAAAATTTCTCCACAATAGAAGTATTCATCCTCCTTTAATTGTCCGGTTATCATTTACTTCTGATGTTATAGTCATGAAAAGTGTGGTAGATTTTGCTTACTGAAATAAAAAAGTGAAAAAGTGTAGATCACCCAACGTTACATTCATAACGTTATCAATCGAAGGGTCCAAAGGAACGAAGAGTTTGTGCAATCAAATTAGACCCGTTGATTATACTCTGGTCTATTATTTACAAGATGTTTATATAGGAACAAAAAATCGAATGTTCTGGATCATAAGATAATAATTACGGCAGTAAAAATTTTGTGAAATGATTTATGTTGTGGGGATATGATGATGTTTCTTATTCATGATTTCGATTTATTTATTAAGTATTTGTTACTTGTGGGATAGTGGGTGGTTACAAAAACATATCATTATTAATTTTTATTCCCACCCATCTTACGAATTAAGCTCTCCTATGTTCAAACAATTAAGTTCCTAATATCAAGTACGGTATAGAAAGAGAAGATATTAGTGAGGACTCCAATTCGACAAAATTAAACGATCCAAATTTGGTCACCAGCAACTACTATGTAGAGACTAAGAGATTGTATGTCTTGAATTTGACGAAAGTAGGGTGGTACCAAAGTAACTCTTTAAACATGATCAGAAGTATTTCTAGGGTAGGAATGATGAATCAAGATCCATTAGAATTACTTTCAAAGCAAGACCCGCTACTTGGGGACCTAATCAAATCTATAGGAAATTATTCAATTCAGATCCACGATAATCTGTTTGAATCTTTGTTAAAATCCATAATTTTTCAGCAGCTTGCAGGCAATGCTGCTAATGCGATATACTCCAGATTTCTACAGCATTATGGCGATAATTTACCAACTCCAGAGCAGATCATTTCAACTTCGAACACTATCTTGAGATTTACGATAGGACTGTCATTTAGGAAGATAGAATATATTAAGAATTTGTCGACGAAGATCCTCTCCGGTGAATTAAATATTCAAGGATTACCCGATCTCCGGGATGAAGAAGTTATAGATGAATTGGTTAAAGTAAAGGGAATTGGAAGATGGACTGCAGAAATGTTTCTTATCTTTTGCCTTCAACGAGAAGATGTATTTCCCTTGGGTGATTTGGGAGTAAGAAAGGCAATCCAAAAATTATATAGTTTATCTGAACCACCTACTCATCAATATATGTTAGAAGTATCTTATAGATGGAAACCATATAGAAGTATTGCTACGTGGTATTTGTGGAAATCACTATCTAAATTTGATTCTATCGGTTAGGTTTTTGGTATATTCTTAACTAAATGAGATAAGGTTCTTCATTTTATTTTGTACATTGATATCCAAGTGATCCCGATCGTCCTAACTGGATTAATTGAATCATGAATAAGTTGTTTTTTATTGTTTTATGACCCAATAGATTTAACTCATTTAACGAATTCGAAACATTGAGAGCTTGTATTTGTTAGGATTTCATGAAAAGTATATGTTGTTACAGAGGTAACACCCGCGATATCTCTACTAATTTTTCATTTATCTCATTTGAGCAGGCTCTGTTGTGTTTGGAAAATATTATGGAAAGTTCGTTTTGCACCTAACGAATGAAACCAAGCAAAAATGCAGAGGGCTTTCAAAAGATGGAGTTGTCTAATTCTTATATTACAATGGCAATTTCAAATAGTCTTAATTTAAGTAAATATTTTTGATAGTTGTTAAATACTTTGATACAAATGTAACAGGGAAATGAATAAATCATGTGTATTCTTTATCTGTGCAGTCTTAACATCATTGAATCTTTTTGCAATACCAGTAATTCCGAGTATGCAAGCACAAGGTCCAACACCTGACTTACCGATGACTATAATCAATGAAAGTAGCTCATCAAACAAAACAGCGGAAGGTGCCATAGATACTCACAACATATCCCAAGTGTTTTCCCAGCGATAGGATGTAAATATTGCTGCTTTGTTGAAATTGAAACCTATATCCCACAAGTATCAAATAATTAAATATTTTGAAATTTCCTCCTTATCAAGAACTCAAATTGACGCTTTATGGATTCCATATATATACGAACAATAGAAAGAACCTTAGTATGACCAATTGGCGGTCATCAATATGTTATCCAAAACGAATCTGATTGTAATTTTTAAGGTAATTTGATATAATTGAACCTACTAATATAATATATGAGGATTGTGAGGTCCAATTATCTAAGCGGGAAAGAACTAGATTTGCCATTGTGTCTCAATCATGGTGGTAGGGTACTATTGACTAGGTCTGGATGTTTGGTTTCTATTTCATGCTCATTGGAATCCATTAATTATTCAATATGACTACGGAAAGAAAAGAAAATCCTATTCAGTGTTATACCTGTGGATTGTTGGATGGTTTTCCCTTTCGATGCAATTATTGTAAGGAATACTTTTGTAGTAATCATAGAAATCCAATACATCATTCATGTGCTTTTTTGTATTCATACAATAAGCGAAAGCAAGATACGCTCTTTAATGACAAACAGTATAGGAAATCCACTCACCTAGGTTTAAGATCGATAGGTAATTTATTAAGGATAAAAACTTCAAAGACCGAACTCTTCCATCTTTCATTAGCTACTGCGCTAGTAATTTGCGTTGGACTTTCCTTGAATAATTATAGATATTTCTCTTGGCAATTTCTTGCAATTTTTACAAGTGCTTTTCTAGTTCATGAATTAGCCCATAAGTTCCTGGCCCAATATTATGGTAGCTGGGCAGAATTTAGAGCTGAAATCTATGGTCTGATTCTGACGGCAATTTCGGCTCTCCCAATAATGCCGTTCAAGTTCATAGCTCCCGGAGCAGTGATGATTAGACTAAATGACCGCTCTAAATTTGGCAGAGTTGCTCTTATTGGACCGCTTACTAATTTGGTCATGGGTTTTTCGTTCTTAATTTTAACTTTGACTTACAATTCCTATAATCCTTACTTTGCAGTAGGTGCCTCGTTTAATGGTTGGATTGCGATGTTTAATCTTATACCTATGGGAGTCTTAGATGGACAAAAGATTTTTGATTGGAATAAATTAGTATGGGGTGTTGCTATGGCAGCTGCTATGGCTCTTTTTATTATAGGATATCTTTAGCAGGCGATTTAGTCCAATCTTTTTAGAATTATTCTTTTTACAAGAACACAGAATTGGATGGTACTCTATAAAAATGGAACAGCTGCTCACAATATTTTTTCCTTCATTAAATCATCTTTCCTTTATGTGCGAAATACTTGAGAGGGCTGTTTTTGCTGATAATTCCGTTACTAAATATCAAGTAATTTTCACCCTTCCTGTAAAAATCCACACAACCCTACCTAAATGAAATCATAGATGTGATTGTTTGCCTAGTTTTGAGAACGAGTCTTCTCAATCACGCCAGTAATCGAAGTTAATATGCCAAAATCGTAGATATTTTCGACGATTTTTAGAATATTCTACTACCTTGGATAATGGCCAAATATTCAAACCCATAGAAGCATAATTACCCAAGATCAAGACAATATCGTCTTTCCCAATCCTACATATCATCCACCATCGGGACGGAATATCATGATGAAATTGAACCGACGAGTCATCAGATTAGTAGTCGCTCATGTTTTCATTTGCTGAGGGAAGGTGCTAAATATCGCAAAACAGATAGTCAAAATATCGATAAGTATGAGCTGAAGATCAGCCACAATGAACTATATGATGAAATACTTGATAATAGCAATACCTTTGCTGATTCTTAATCTGACTCAGTTTGCTGTCATTTTCTGGAATCTCTATCATCTCAAAACGATTTCTAATGTTAGAAGAACTCCTCAACGCTGTCCTTAATCTAAACTCTATTTGTTAGTAGATAGAAACAAGATTTTTAACTATTTCAGATCGCTTCTGCTGCTACCTGAATTATTTGTTTCATTCGAATCGGTTTTTGCAGATATTTTTCGATATATTTATTTTCAAAAAGTTCATTTTTAGTTGATGCATCCAAATTATACGCGGAAATTAGAATTATTTTGATTCCATTCATTTTCTTTATCTTCTTCGCTACATCATCGCCTAGCATATCACCTAATTTGTAATCCAGGAAAAGGAGATCGACTGGTGATCCTTTTGCCTTGTTCTCAAGGTATTCATGTATACATTCAGCGCCTGAACAAACTTTAATGACATCATATTTCAATTCCAACACCCTGGAGTAAAGATCAAGCAATTCCTGTTCGTCTTCACAAATCATTACCACCTTTCTACTCCGGACAACCGAATTAGAAGATTGCATCAATTCTTTGTTAATTTTCTAATTATTAAGTTTTGACAATGATTCTATTACCGCTAAAAGTATATGACTTTGACCTTATTCAGCCCACCTATTAATCATAAATCATAATGCCTCGCAATCAATAGCATAGTGATTCTAAAATGGTATCACTGTATTATAGGATGACTGCAAGTGTTGTTAATCTTGAATCCCTTCATTATTGGGGAATCAAACCAAAAATGACAGCAGGACATATTATAGTGTATTGATTATATGTACAGAACAATCTAGGACCTAAGGTTTGAAATAGGGGTCATATTATTGTATCAAGAATTTCATGAATCATATTTTTTGAAGATCATCACACCTTGCGTCAATCAAGAATAGGAAATGTTCCTAAAAATCTAGTAAACATATGTGAAAACTTGGGATTAATTTGAAAATAACTACACTTTTGAACCGTTTCAGATAGAAAGGCTTGACTGGTCATTCGTAATAGGACCCATGGTGACAAATTTAATTGTAATAGTCAATTTTCAGAAGATAACTAGAGAGGACACCAAATCATGTAAAGGATTTACATTATTTACATCATCATAGCAATCCTAGGTATAATTGGAACTACGGGTATTACCGATGCAATGGTTACATATACCAGTAGTGACGATGACGAAAATAATAGAGACCCATAGACGAAAGCATGTTATAGGTTAGGCTATAATGATGGAGACCAAAATGAACCATACAACCAAACTGCATGTAGTCAATATGGACTCAATGATAGAGTATATAACGAAGGATTCATTTCGGAATATATCGTGGGACAAGGTATGGAATATTTCACATGTAATCAAATAGCCAAGGAATCGCATAGAAAAAATTATACAACTGTATTTAGCTTAAAATTTATTTTCGTTCTTCAAATCAATCCTTGGATGTGAACCAAGTTCATGAAATCTTGGAATAATATATTGAATTTATGAGAGCTTTATGATCGGAAGATTGTTGTTGATTTTACAAGCCGTCTACGAAATGTATAACTTTACCTGAGATTTGGAATTACACTTCCATAAACAATCTTGGGATCTGGAGATAGTTAAAGAGCATAGAATATATCAAGTTAGATTAGGATTCTAATTTCAAGACAGCAAAAGTTGGCCATTTATATTTAAGTATCTGAATAAGAGATTGTTTATTACTTCCATTTTTCTGCATCTAATGCCATTAACAAAACGATACAGACAATTCATTAATGTACTACTCTGAAACTTTTCAAGAATTCGCAATCCAATAAAACACGGCTGCTATGAAAATTGCTACGGCCACACCATTTATAATCTTCCATTTTGTATCCATGTTGTACCTACCATGGGATTTATGTATCTACGTTATTTTAATTTGTCTGTATGATTTTCAGGTCAAAGATGGGTACCGATCATTGAAAATATTTGATATCGCATATTTAATAATCAAATAGCGAAAATCGAAAATTTTCTCAGAAAGGTAATCATAATTGTAACCATCTTGGAATTGAGTTTTGCAGGAACCCGTGATCTAATCTTTTGGATAAGTAAATTTAGTGGTGAAAATTTGTACTTTGTCATCGTGATCCAAAGATCAAAAGAATACTTAGCTTTTCATCATTTCAATGGCAAACTTTAGTTTAGAAATTTCTCCTTCAAGAACAGCTGTGTCTGTTTGATCTTTAGATAAATCTAAAAGTCCCTCGCAAGCGTGTACTTGGGCTAACATTATTGCTTCTTTATCTAGACAAAGACTGTGAGTCGATTCACTAAAATAATATAAGACATTCTTTGTTCTTAGGTTACCCATGGTTTTAGCCTCCACTATGAAGGAGATTTCTACAATATTCATAGCTTTAACCACCCTCTTTCCTCAACTGACCATTTATATGAAAAGGAACGAGTTTTGAACGTCGAATGAAAATCGGCAACCTCAATGTAATTATTATTTATCCAATTCATAATTAGACTTTAGATATAAAATAATAAAGGATTACCCACTTAGATCAGTTAGAAGATCCACAAGCGCATACATGAATAAGAGTCACTTAGAATAAGCCCGCACAGGATGATACTCTAAAGTTTAAGTACAATTGTGATTCTAACTATCTAAATTTCTCGATCATTACTGATTTCAAGAAAATACAAAGTTGTATAGAATAATATTATGTCCATTGTGCTAAGATATTACCTTGCGGATATTGATAGAAGTAATAATTATATCAAACCCAACAGATCATATGGATGTTATTTTTCTCAAACCATTTAGATAGAATTCAATTTACTGATATCATTCATTTATGATTAAGTATCGTCTTTGGAAAGCTAGTTTTGAAATATTTCATAATGGTATCTTTTGATCACCCATTGGACAATATTAATAGAAAAGGAAACTAGATACTTTTAGTTTCTTATTAATATGGTCCAATTACTACCCTCTAGTCTAAATGGGTTCTTAACATCCAAGCCATTTTTTCATGGGTTTCCATTAAGCCTATCAAAAAATCATTAGTCCCCATGTCATTGTATTCCTGATCACATTTATCGGCACTTTTTCGTAAATATTTTATGGTACTCTCATGATCGGTTAATAAATTTGATATCATTTTTAAATCAGAAGGATATTCACCAGGCTTTTCCTTCAGATTGGTTATACGCATAAATTCATTCATTGTAGCGACTGTGGCTCCACCCAATTGTCTGGTTCGTTCAGCAATTTCGTCTATCATTTCATCTAATTTTTCATATTGCTGTTGAAAAAATTCATGACGCTCTTTGAAGTCCTTACCTACTACATTCCAGTGGTAATTACGTGTTTTTGTAAATAGCAGGTATTCATCTGCTAACAAGATATTAAGAATACCTACAACTTCTTTCCTGTTTTCTGCTTCGATTCCTATATCTATATTCTCCTTCATTTCATTGATTTGTTTTTCAAGCATGAATTAAAATATGAAATAAAGTTATTAAACCTAATACAAATTTTTTACCCAGGAGAATGTTCTTTGAGAAAGACATATCCATACCGATTATTTAGGGCCTATCCTCTTGCCAAATGACTTTATTGAGCCAAAGTAATCAAAAAGGAGGACAAAATATTAATGATAGACCAGATTTATAATGGATAGCAGCAAGATTTGGTGTATTTATTTCACTTTCAGCATTTTTTTAGATACTATTTTATAAATTCGCAAATAAAATTAGATTAGATGAAGATAGTATTACTGGCAGGTGGCGTAGGGTCGAGAGCAAGACCATTCAGCGATTATAGTCCAAAGGCGTTGATTCCGATTAATGGAAAGCCCTTGATTGATTACATAATAAGATATGCTTCTAAATCTTCTCATATTACTGAAATCATAATAGTTTGCGAATTTGACTCATACGGAAAACAAATCATTAATTATCTAGATGGTAAAGAACCGATTATTGGCAAGAAAATCAGTTTTATTGAAGATAGAAAAAAGGGGACTGGTGGTGCACTACTAGAGTGTATTAAAGAATTGGAGAAAGAGTCCTTCTTCATGGTATGGTATGCTGACAACTTGTGTGCTGTGGACATAGACAGTCTTGTTAAGGATTATATCAAAATCAATTCCGAATCAGATGATGGACTAATAGGAATAATAATATCCAGATCGCATCGTAAAGAGGAAACAGGTAGGCTGATCCTAGACAAGAAATGTACCAAAAATACCTACCTAATTAAGGAATTCAGTGAAAAACCCATTGTCAAGCTTGAATACCCAGAAGCATCAGGAATTTATCTTTTCAACAATAAAATAATGAATTTCTTAAGAATAAAATCAAATGAGATTGATGGAAAAAGTTTTGATCTATCTTCAGATATTTTATCAAAAATAAGAATTAGTGATAATAATAGTATCTATTGTTACGATGTGTTTCTTAATGGAACAGATTGGATAGATATAGAATCGCCTACCTATTTAGAAAGAAACAAAAAACTAGTAGACAAGGTTGTATTAGAGATGGATTCATCGAATCTTAAGTGACTGTCATAGTGGATGTCATTTTCAAGTGGTTACTAAACTATGGGAATCAGAGCCGATCATCAGGACTATTTAAGAAACTAGAATACCGTTGTGTCATCAAATGAGCATGAAATCTTATTCTTCTGTTTTTATGAACTTTCTTATTAGTCAAGGCACAATATGCATTTAATACAATAAATGGGTCAAAAAGTGAAAATTTAGAAAATGTAGTTGATTCTACCACTGATGCATTAACAGCTGTGTATCGGGTTCGAAAAAAAGGGTAGGCAGGGTCTGAATAACAACATTACTTTCTCTACAACCTCAAATATCAATAACACAGCTAGTCCTGATTCTAAAAATGCAGATAAATCAGATGTCAGGATGATGACTATTATTTTACATCGATAACCAAAGAATAATTTTGTGGATTCTTCAAGTAGTTTTAGATGAGAAATATGATCAAAGCAGTAAGTTTTGTATCAAGTTCGATTAGGCATCTTTGTTAAATTCTTTAGAAAATAAACCCCTCGTTTAGTTTTTTACTTTCTTAACAGATTAATTCCACCAGAAGTCAATAGAAATCTCTTTGAAAAAAATCCGTTTCTTTTTAAACAGACTGACTAGTGGTAATCACTTTTCCAAATTTGTGGTCTTTGCGTCTATTGTTATTTTTATCTCATTAACAATAGAATCGCCATTGCAAACAATGCAAAGTGAAGCATCTCCCATAGGATCTCGTACGCATTATGTCTACGATACAGCTGGAGTCATAAATGAGCATTACGAGCATTTGTTGGACAATTATCTTCGTCAATTGGATGATTCTACTACAGTTGAAATTATTGTCTATACTATTCCCGGTTTTTTTGGACACGGTATTAAAAAAAACGGTCAAGAAATTCAAGATAGAGATACTCTTTCAAATTACATATTCAATGAATTAAATCTCGACGGAATAAAGGGAATTGGCAAGACTGGGAAGGACAATGGGATACTACTATTATTTTCCTCTAATCCTGACATGTCTGGAGGTTCCATGCGAATAGAAGTTGGTAGAGGACTTGAAGGTAACATTACAGATGGAATTGCAGGGGAAATATTGGACACCTACCTGGTGCCCGCAAAGGATCTCTATACTAAAAATGGAAATAGTACTTTACTCGATCAGGGGTTCTTAGACACGGTAGTTTCATTGGTACAATACCTTGGATATTCTAACAATGATCCGAACTATGAATTGACAAACGAACCTCAACAACAGTCTCAATTGGATTATTTTGGAGTAATAATCATTGTAATAATTTTTTTGGGTGTCTTACTACTCTCCTTTAGAAGAGGCAGACGAAGCTGGAGAAGATGGGGGAGTTACGGAGGAGCAGGGTGGTACGGAGGAAGTAGCGGGAGTGGCTGGAGTGGAAGTGGAAGTGGAAGTGGAAGTGGATTTAGCGGAGGAGGCAGCAGCGGTGGTGGAGGTCACTCTGGTGGTGGTGGTGCTGGACGATAATCTTTATTTATAGCATTGTAATGTCATTTTAGACAGCAGAGGAAAATGGTGTGGTAAGCAAGAGTATAGCAGTGTGTTTAGGTATAGTGATAGCTATTGTGATCATCATTGTTATATTCATTGTTACTTACTATTCGGGATATAATGGAGCCTTGGCAAAAAATGAAAATGTAAAGAAGTTGGCAGCAGATACTGATACACAATTGCAAAGACGCTATGACTTAATACCTAACTTGGTTCAATCTGTAAAGGGATACATGCAATTTGAGCAACAGACTCTCAATGAAATAACCAACTTAAGAACACAATGGATGTCCACTCCAAGCAGTGATATCTCTCAAAAAAATCAGATAAGCAATTTGATTGAAAGTGCGCTTGGTAGGATTGTATTAACTTATGAGGCATATCCTTCCTTGAAATCAGATCAGGTCGTGACTAGATTGATGGACGAATTGGCAGGAACCGAGAATAGAATAACGGTTGCAAGAACATACTATAATGACGGCGTTAGAGATTATAACACTTTCCTGAAAGTTTTCCCGAACGCAATTTTCAATAATAACGGATTGATAGGCCTAAAACCATGGGGATTCACTGAATTACCTCAATTCCAGGCAAACGCTCAGGTCAAAACTAATGTACCACAAGTGAATCTAACTCTACAACAATAGCAATAATTAGATAAAACCAAAGACCTTATTTTTATGAACAGTAGAAAATGCTGATCGTAAGAGTCGTCTGAGTCATTGGTGACTTTCACAGTGCGATCGAAAACAACTAGAAATTAATTGTTTAGGTTATGCCGTTTACATAATAATGAGACAAATTCGAAAACAATTAGTCTAAATGCAATTAACTTCATTGTGAACTAGGTTTGAACTACATTACTTTTGATCCAATGGAAACCCGGATAGGGTACAAAAATTATTTATAGGAAACAAGCCCGAAGATAACTTATGAAAACGATTAGTTGTAGAGAAGCTGGATTTGATTGTGATTATGTCGTAAAAGGCGAAACAGAAGAAGAAGTTTTGAATAATGGCATAGAGCATGCCAAGAGTCATCACAATATGAAAGAGGAAGACATAACTGATGAAATGAAACAGAAGATCAAAGGAATTATTCACAGTGATTAGATTAATTTTTTGATGTGATAGCATTATTATCATTTGTTTTAAAAATTTGATGCCTTTTTAAAAAAACCGATCAAACTTCTGATAGTTATGCGGGAGCAGGTGAACATCATCCGTTAAATGTCACGATAGACCTAACAGGGCTAGACAGATTTACGAAAGGGAAAATGTTCTATTGAACCTTAATTCATGTTGCTATTCTAACTCATGTAGAACTCATACTGAGTTTTCAATTTTTGAATATCAATTTCCAATTGATATTTGAAATCTGATAATTTTTCATGGTTAATTAGTGTTTTATGATATTCGTCCTTTTGTTGTTCTAGTACAAATATGTTATCAACTGTAAGTTTGATGTTATGTTTTTCAGGCTGTTCATATTTTTTCATTACATCATGATACTTTACAAATCCGGGGATATCTTTTTCGACTTGATCAAAATTCTTATTTACAAAATCTCTACCTTCAAGTTTCAGAAAGTATGGATGTATTTGCTCAGCCTCACTTGGAAGGATATCGAATTCTATGACTACATCTACTAGAAGTTTATTTTCCTTAATCATGAGAAACGCCTTTGACCTATTTGATTTTTCTGGATTAGCTTTTTGAATTCCTAGATATTCGTTAATGATTGAAGAAATGTCTCTAATACTGATTCGTACGATCTTGGCAATTTGATTATAAGGTATACCCTCTAGGTAAAGCTCAATAACTCTTTTTTTCCTTTTCTTCTTTTGATAAAATCCTGTTACTTTTTTGGTACGGATCAATATTTGAATTAAGTTTCATGTTTTATTGTTGATCGTTTATCCAAACAATTTCCTTATAAGACTTCTAATAATACCATTAATACCATTACAGTGACTCAAGCCATATCATTTTTGATATGGCATATCTAAACCACAGATGATTAGTATCCATCATGTCTTGAATCGTACATGATAAATAGATATTCGCTATTGACTGGTGAAAAATTGCGGCGACATATCATGCCATTTTGGAAAAGAGTTACTCTCTTGAAAATCAGAATCTTATTCCAAATAAAACTCGGAGGTTCCTTTACACCGCCGGGTGTTGAAAACTGAAATCATGGTAAGCAAGGTCCTACTATATGTACTCATTACTGAAAACGACTCGGATCGATAAAATCTGAATATCTTGATATTATTACCTTGATCAATTCTGGAATCCCATGATATCATCTGACAAACGACATATAGAATCTGTAGTTGCAAAGTAGTATAGATATATGTCTTGGACCGTGTACGAAATAAAGGGTTCAACGAAGAATAAGTAGATGGTCGCAATGACAGACCAGGAGTCAAACGACCACCTTTTGCAGATTAGAAAATCATAATGAAAATAAGAACAAAGATAACCCATTTGTACTTCAAACAAAATCCCGGAAATTGGTAGACATCGTCCTACGAATATATGGTGCGAAGAAATATTCTCGTAAATGGCAATGGATTTGTGATAATCCAGTGTAGAAAACCAGGATACCTTGAAAACACTTTCAATCTATTGTCCCAAAGAATGAGAATGGAAGGTATATGGATACATCTATAAAGGATATTGCAAAATCATGACATCATAGTAAGTGGCTGTACGTATGACGCTCCTCTCAGCTCATATCAATTTCAGCAGTAATTTTATGAAGCATATATCGCAATACATTATTTATGAAAATCAAAAGATTTTGAAATGATAGTATGTAGAAATGAAAACCTCATCATAAACTATCCAACAACCAAACATCATATCAATAGAGGCTGTGGTAATTGTTATTAGCATTCATAAGCTTTGTTGATCTAAGGGTAAACTAAATGAGAATGTGGCACCATTTCCATCGACATTATCCTGAGCCCATATCTGTCCGCCGTGTGCTTCAATTATATTTTTGGCTATGTACAAACCTAGTCCTGTGCCCTGGGTTGACTTTGTTGCAAATTTTGTAAATAAGCGAGGCAAAATTTCCCTGTCAATGCCCTTCCCTCTATCTATGACAGACACTATCACTATTTCTACATCTTGATCATATGGAACTTCTATCTTTTCCTTATCAAACCCAGGAGAAATCCCGTTATTTTTCTTTGACTTAATAGCGGAAATAATAATTGGGTTACCATTTGAAAATTTTATTGCATTATTTAACAGATTTGAGAGAACCTCAAAAATTCTTAGCTTATCAGCAAATACGTTAATTGGATTTTGTTGAGGTTCAAATACTATCTCTGTCGGATTTTTGGGATTATTTGGCTCTCTATAGTTACTGGATTTGTTGCTTATATCTTTGATTACATTTTCGATTTTCTCATTTAGATTAAAAAATTCTTTATGCAACTCTAATCTATTACTTTCAATTCTTGAAGTATCAAGAATGTCATTCACCAATTTCTCAAGTCTTTGTGAATTCCTATACGTGGAAATAAGGGCCTTTCTAAATTCGGCCAACTTTTCTTTGTTTCCGACCAAATCCCGAAATTCTCTAGCAATTTCATCTTGATTTATGGAGGTTTCTTGTAGAATCGATGGAAGATAAGTCATCTCAACTAATTCCAAATTTCAGATATTGCCTGAGTTGGAGTCCGGAGTTCATGCGCAGCAACGTTGATACTCTTTTTGTAATTTGTCATGTGATTGCAAGTCTTCGGTGGCTTTTTCTAATTTTGCAATCGAATCTGTCAATTGAGAGGTCTTTACATCCACCACATTCTTTAGAATGTGGTTCCATCGTAGCAAGATAATTGTCACTATGATTGCTATTGAGGCTATTGCAAGGATTATCGCAAGATTAACTAGATTTTGTGCATTAATCAAACCTATTACATCTCCAGCAAGAGTATGTGGAACAGTTATAAACAAAGTACCAATTCTGTTCTCCTTTCCCTGGCTGCCTGGAACTAACACTGCCTGGTAAGCGATTGTTGTTGTAGAATTCTCAAAGCTGAATTCATCTACTCCACTTTCAGCAGCAAGAGCTTTATGTATAATGTTGTTAAATTTCTCCTCATTATCCTTTAGAGAAGTTTTCATGAAAGATTGAAATTCGGGCCCAAAATAATCTTTACCTATGAAGGTTTGATTTGGTGAATATATTATGATACCATCTCGGTCAAGAAACCCTATTTCTCCATTAAATTTAGGATGTAATTGACTTTCAAGGAAATTCCCAAGAGTCCTTGCAGCTATCGAAGCAACTACCACCCCTTTGAAAGAGGTAGAATTGTTTTGGGTTTGTTGTAGGTTAACAGTAGGATCGAGTAACTCTGTATCATTACTTCTAGTAATAGGGAACGAAATATAGATTCTTGGTACGCTGTCGTTGGATTCAATCACAGTGCTTGTATAAGCGGTTCCATTCAGCTTTGGAATTTGAAAATAATCTCTGTGGCTTAGATTGATACCTTTGAAAGGTGCATATTGTTCTTTATTTATGCCAGTAAAGGTAACTAGTGTCCCATTACGATCTAATAGATAATACCCATCTGCTACATAGTTAGTTGAGTTCAGGGCTAGATCAAGTAACCTCTGAATCCCAGTAATATTCCAGTTTGTAATCGATGGGGAATTGACAATTCGTTCCAAATTTAAATTTACAAAATTTATTGAATTTTGAAGGATGTTTGAAATGCTGTAGACTTCAATCTCTGAATTTGTTTGCAAATCATCCAATGCGAGTTCTTGAATTTGATTGGCTGTTTGGGCAAAATAGTTAAAAGATAAGATCCCCAAGACTACTGAAGACACTAGTAATATGGGTAAGATAACAAAGTTTTTACCATAATCTGCTAAACGCAATGTCTTAATTTGTGATAGCACGTTATAATTAATTTGCTCTATCACTTTTGTTATCTACATCATTTATTCCTACGGAGTAACTAGCATGCCGATTCTTACACCCACCAGTGCTCTCCACCCACGAGTACCCAGAGGAGAGTCGGACCTGTTCTTAAGGCCGAATCATAATGATTCACCGAGGCAGAAATGTCTAGAAGATGCACTGAATTTAATAATATGACAAATAGCTCGCTGAAGGATAACAACACAAATAGAGGAATGGTATGAAATAGGATACCCTCCCAGATGATTTGAAATTTATCTTAAAACACATTTTTAATAGCATTTTTTTCCATTTTTCCTTTCCGGAAAGTGAAGGCTATTGTTTTCATGATAAGTTTACATAGTAACAATAGTGCGACAAACAATACTAATTAATATACAAAAGACAGAATCAATTATTATCCCTTTAAGCGTGATAGTGATCAAATCGCTAGCTTTGATGTGATTAGTCATCCTATTATCTTTGGTCGAAATTGACCTGTGTGACTGTGAATTAAGTCGATTAGTCACAATTTTTATTTTCATGTTTGCAAAATGCCGTTACTCCGAGCCCCAAAATACTTGCAGCTATTGGGCCTATCAACAGAGCTGAACTCGGTGGTAAATTTAATTGGTCCATTATATGATTGACTAGGGATGCACCTTTTAGATTGCTATCAAATTTCACCATTTTGTGAAGACTGCCATGTGTATTACATAACTCTTCATGTAACGCATCTGCATATGCTATCCATACAGATCTACCATCAGGATTCGTCTTGCTAAATTCAAAATCAACTTCATAGATAGCCGGCATAATTAAGTCTACATCAACATTATTCTTCCTGTAATTAATCAAAATTTCTTCAAGTTTATAATAAACTACTCTGAGATTGCCATTGGAATTTCTTATTTGCAGAGCTACTTGATCTGCCAAATCTCCTGCTTTTTCAATATCATAAAAGATCACCCATTTCTCAACTCTGTTAGATTTTCGTGAATTCATTGCTTATAACATTTTAAGGCATCTCAATTAGATAATTCAAAATTTTTCCAACCTATTGGATAATCGGGCGAAAAATAGGTAAATCGCTAATATATCCAAAATTAGTGGATATGTAAATCACTACCAATTGGAATTAGCTTAATCATAAACAAGAGTTTGTTGCGTAGACGAATGGACTCAAATAGTGACCCTAACCCTTCTTGTTTGATTCTTATAGTACCCTTGTTAACATGGATCCTTTTGATTTGAACACTGCAGGTTTTTATACTGTGATAAAATCATTTCAATTCAGGTTCAAAAATAAACCGATACGCAAGATGAGATTAAACTGTCTATTCTGAATTCCAGTAATTCATTAATAGTATTAAAGGAAGAACGTTTATGATGATAACAAATCGACCTAATATAGCAATTTAGTAAGGGCTTTTCTGGGACTTATGTTAGGCTACCCTATTCCGATTTCATGATATAAAAATCCAAAATTAGTATAGGTATTTTTTTGTTTTCTATGAATCTTGAAATATTTCAATACTACAAATAAAATAAAGCTTGTATCAAAACCTCTTCCCGCAAGGAAATTGGGTACTTATAAAGTCAAAAACTAAATGAGCAATTAAGAAAATTCGCTTTACATACTAATTGTAAATAATCCGGTTATCGTACTGGTTCTATTGAACAAATCAATTCTGCAAGTATAAATGGTCTTGTAAAAATGTCGCTCTCTTGAATTTTGGCCGACTCTAGTAATTTATTAGGCAGGTGTTTTCTCGGTGAAGCGCTCATGATCATAATTCTTTGATATGGACTCTGTTTATGAATCTCGATTGCGACTTCTAATCCAGATAGCCCATCTAGATGAGAATCTAGTAATACAACATCATAATTTTTTCTCCTATCATCAATTGTATCAGAAAAAAGACGTAAAGCTTCATCACCGCTTTCCGCAGTGATGTAATCAAAATTCAAAGATTCCAAATATAGTTTGATCACGGCCCGGACTCCAGAGTTTGATTCAGCTAGCAAGACTCTGTATTTCTTGTTTTTCTCTACATAAGGGCTAGGATGAATCTTTGTCAGATTCTTATTGTTTGTAGAATGCGTACGTGTATGTGCTCTCTTTGGTAACGATATATGTTTATCACTGTTAGTATGCTGATTTTTTATATCTTTCTCATAAGATGCTACATATAGCAAATAGTCGATGGCCACAATATCACCCCTAGATACTCTAAATTAGATAACATAGTTAATAAAGCATAAAATAAGGTTAATATATGTTAGTTCATAAAATAATAAAAATCATTTGATTAAGCTAATGCCTCTTCATATACACTATCTATTATTAGAAATGTTTTGTACTAGAGGTTTGACCCCCCCAATACTGGAGATAGCGTACCTCCTACCCTCTTGATCTATGTGTAAATGTATCGATTTATTGTCAGATAATAAATTCAAGGTTGATAATATTATGTTTATGAACATTTATTTATCCTTCTATTGGTATCGAGAGTATTGTCCCTATGGATTATCAGTCTTCTGGCAAATCAATCCGAAAATGAAATTGCTGGTCGATCTTTTTGTTCCACCCACCTGTTTAGGGGATGTGCATCCATATTTTGTAAACGATGTAATATATGGATTAAATAATGAGAACGATAAAGTAGTAGTGTAAAATGTAGATATAGTCGAGAGTCCGCTCGTTCAGCCAGATAACATTTACTAGCAAAACCGCTAGTTAATTCTCAGATTTCCAAATTCTCTATTGGTACATCTCAATCATACACCAAAAGTAATTCTTATTAACAAATTTATTTGAATAATGTTAACAAATGATGTACACTTAAATGAATGATGAAATAACTATAGTTTCGGCTGGTCCCAGCTCAAATCAAACCAAGGCTCAAGAGTACATGGTGTTGAGTCAACACTTTAGGGGCAATAGAATACATTCAGGCTCATTTAGGATTGAAGAATTATTGAAGTTCGTTAACGAACTAAAACCAGAGATGATAACCATTTTTACAGCTGATATGCATGGGAGGACAATAGTTTCATTTTTAGAATACTTCTTATCAAGAAAATTTAGATCAGTTCTTCTTGAACTTTCTTCAGGTCATAGAGGAACGATCCACTCAAGAATCATCATAATTAAGATGCAAAGATATATTTAACAACATAACGGTAGAATGTCAATCAAGTGTTTCGACTTAATCTACACTTATCAGAATGATATTAACTGAGAATTAAAAACATATATCCCAATAACAGACTATGACAATAATCGCAAACTAATCCGAAAAAATTAAACAGACTCATCCCCTGAACGCTATAGTTGACTTTTCAACAACATTCCTGGTAATTTGACAAGTATCAAGCAGGGGTGTCTATGGCTTTAACTGTTCCAATAAAGATATCATATCTACCAAGTTCCAGCGTTGAATACATTTTCTATCCTTAAAGTAAAATATTGTCATTCCATTCACCCTAAAAGTCTTATTGGTTGGAGGTATCTCCAAAAACTTTCCCCTATGGGTTCCAAATAAAACGTATCTGCAAACAACCTTATTTTCCTCGATAATAATGTCATCAAATATGATTCTTATATCTGGGAACGCGTTCCAAAGCATATAGATAAATTGTTTAAAACCTTCTTTATTATTTGGTAAATTAGGAGGGAAACCGTGTATTACTAGAGAATCATCATAAAAGTCAAAATAGGCCGTTTCTCTATTTTGAGGATCGTTAAAGGTTTCAGCCAATTTTTGAACATTTTGTCTTAAAGGCTCAGTTGTGGTCACAAATAGAATACATATTCCTTTCTCTTAAGATTTTCCTTCTAATGACCCTGTTTTGGGATGTCATGAAGTTTGTGCATAAGCAATATGTTAGTTAGCCAATTCAGTTAGATGCTGGTTAGATATTCATGATTGATATATTCTAATGCTGACCATATCCTAAACAAATTATTATTAGATCTGACACATTCTTTTCATTAATCTAAATGATGTTCATTGTCGATCAGCAAGAGAATGTCTTAATCGATTTGGTCTAGTGAGCAAAAATAAAATGAGACGGATCTGTAGAATTGGTATAATATGTTACTGCTATTTTTTCTTGATGAGACGCTAAATTAAGAACAAAAAATCATTCAAATTACTTGATAAATATCAAAAAAGTCTTTTTGATTTTATCGACAAGCATATAACTAAAACACATCAGTCTATATGAGTATGAGGTAACAGTCATTACCAACCTAGATGATTAAATCCCTATGCCCTGATACCGCAAGAATTTGGGCCAGCCTCTAGATCTCCTTGATTTACCATATCACATGAGATCAAGTTCTTGTTCAATGGTAGACTATTTTCATAATTAATAGGATGAGGTGGAATATTTGAAGTTACAAAGTCGATGAATTTTTCTTTGGAATCGAGAATGGACGCCAGTTTTTGTTTAATAGATCCCAGTGAATCAAAATGGGTTTTTTATGTTCAAAGCCGGAAAGCTGTAGTGAGCTGGAAGTATGATTGTTTTATCAGGTAAATCAAAAATCACATGATTGTAAGTGTAGAAAAGTTTATTGGTATACTCCTGTGATTTATTACGAAGATCTGGTCTCCCTACCCCATTTACAAAAATGGTATCACCCGTAAAAAGGTAATAATCTGGATTCCCATTATTATCATTATTTCTGACAAAATCATTAACACTATTTTCCTGTTTGTTGATGTCCCTATGTTTATTATCATTATTAATTTTCAACAAGAAACTCATGCTGCCATCTGTATGTCCGGGGGTGTGAATCGCCTCTAAATAAAATCCATCTCCTAATTCAAATTTTTGTCCTGCTGAAATTAGTCTATATTTTAGATCCTTTTCAGATGATACCTGGTGTGTATCGTAGTTTTCAAACCCACTAATTGCTATCTCTGATCGATATTTTCTAGCAACTCTGATTGAGCCTGAAAGGTGATCTGCATGCATATGAGTATCAAGTACCCTGCTAACTGTAAGTTCATTTTCTTCAAGCAGGGTATTGATAACAGTGTCAATATCGCATGTTGCATCAATAATTGTTGCTTTCTTATCCTTTGTGGTTGCAATAACATAGCTCATGCACCCCTTTGATATGCGTCTTACCTGCCAAATTTTCAATCTTATGTTCGAATCTAAATTTACTTCAGCAACATCATATAGTCTACTCCATCCAGCCATCCCGCCTTCAATAGTTCTAACATTATATCCCAAAGATGCCAGGGTTCTTGCTGCCATAGATGACCTTTGCCCATGAGCACAAAACGTGATTACTTCTTTATTCTTTGGAATCTGTTTTAGAGCTTCATTAGAAGCAAGCGTATCTACTGGGATTACAAGCGAATCTGGATAATTATCATAGGAAATAGTCCACAGATCATGTTCGTATCTACTTCTGACATCTAAAATAAAAATATCATCCCCTTTGTCCATCTTTCTCTTCAACTCAGTTGGCTTTATCACTAAGCTATTCTTGTTATTACTATTATCATCGTCATTTGCCATTGGAATAATCATACCTCTAGATTGCAAATTGATATTTATAAATCATAAATTGATGACATCCTCAATAAGTATAGGTAAATTCGCGACGGGTTTCTTAACATGTGAAAGCAAGTTTGTCTTAATGTCGAGACGAATACTCGAATCCGGATTTACTCGTTACTAAACTTGAAAAATTGACCTTTGCCGACTAAACGGAGGAACCAGAGATACTCTGAAACGTCAACATGAACAAGTCTCTAACGACGCAGATAATCTTTTACCAATTATTCTGCATTTATGATATTTGTTAAAGACCTCCTTTAATTGACTCTATACTTAAAGGTTGAACTTTATAGGGCAAGCCTTTTCTACCTAATTGCTTGGGGTAATTACTGATACCTACCAAAATGGAATAACACCCATGGGAGAATATTTCAAATCCGTAAATCATATCTAACAGGACGATTTTGAGTGGTCGTATAAGAATGGCAAGATAGAAAAATGATATCTCGGACTGGTCTAAGTAAATAGAATTATAGATAGAGTCTTTTTTTACTTACTCGTCAGGTTGAGGAAATTTTTAAACAGTTTTACAGGTCAATCATTTGATTAATTCCAATCAAAAAAAGTAACAGTTCGATATTAATTGTTGAACACAAAAATCAATGCTCCGACTATATTTTGTGTTTTCTTATTGAAACCAAGTTAGGATATCTGAGTAAGGTATTTAACATTTTAGTAATAAAGTGTAAAAAAATACAGATATATTTCATTAAATAATTTCCCTACCACCGAATTCTACTCATCTCAATAAGTTCTTTCTCAATAATTCGTGAAAGTCTTTATCAGATAACTCCTTTTTGAGTTTCGAATATTCTTTGGAATCCTTTCCAACGGCAATTCTCAATGGAGTTGCTTCATTTTCACTCTTGGAAGAACTAGCAATCGCTTTAATTATTTCGTCAGCTACGAGAGCTGGATGAGGAGCGTGGCTCATAGCATTATAATAAAAGGACAAGAACTTGTCCACCACGTTGCCATATAGGGACAAGGATTTTTTCTTTTCGCATTCATAGGATGAGCTTACAAATTCCACATTCCTATCTATCCGATATTTATTTGAAGGTACAACTAGATCTTTAACGAATTCTGTATTTATTACACCAGGCTCAATTAAAATTAATTTGATTCCGAAGGACTCTAGTTCGAACGAAAGAGCCATAGTCAACCCTTCAACCGCAAATTTTGTAGCACAGTAGGCAGATTGAGTAGGAACTCCAGCCAGTCCAGATATGGAACTAATATTTACAATAATTCCACTTTTTTTTGCCTCATTGTTGGAAGTACTTCACGAATTACTCTGATCACACCGAAAACATTAGTTTCAAATTGATTCTTTATTTCAAGCATTGAAAAGTCTTCAAAGGCTCCAAAAAGACCATATCCAGCATTATTTACAAGAATATTTATTTTACCGAATTCCATAGTTATCTGTTCAACAGCACTGCAAACAGACTTGTCTTCGTCTACATCCATTTCAAATATTTTGATTTGTAAATTTTCCATCCTCGCGATTTTCTCCAAATCGCCAGATTTTTTATTATCCCTCATTGTAGCACAGGTCACAAAACCATTGCGGGCTAATGCCAAACAAGTCTCATATCCAATATCGGTAGAACTACCTGTTACAAGCGCCACCCCACTATTGCCAATATTAGACATTCTGCAAACAATAGTAACTGAATTTAGTATATATGTTTCGTTACTTATTAGTAAGGCGATCAAATACTGCTTGATAAATAGAATCAAAAGCTAGAAATTAATGATATTTTACCATCTACAATAACAGTATTAAATAGTGGTAAACAATAGATAATTCCAAAACAGAATAATATTTGATTTCCCTTGAAATGATGTTAAACGAAAATATGCAGCCAATCAAAAAAAAGTACCAGGAAACATTTTCGATTAGCCATAATGACTTTGCATGTTTGTCTTGCTTTCAACACTCATACCTTTTTCATGTAGTGATCACCAACGATAAGAGATTACATCCGGTAATGTTACAATTAGTATTTCCACTTTACTTATGTGCAATAACATTTAGGAAAAAGGTAACTATGCATATCTTACTATTGAATTTCTCGGTATCATGTTATAAAAAAGTTCCTCAACCTGTTATAGGTAACAGTATGTTTTACTCTATAAATAATAAAACGTGCCTAGGAGAGAAGAGATCAACGAAAATATCCAATTTAACTTAATGCATCCCCCGAAAATGCAAAAGGGAGAATTTCTAATAAAACAAGCATTTTTCCATCACTCAAATGTATTTTTGTATTGGGATTGAATTCAAATAAGACTTGTCTGCAGGCGCCACAGGGATAGACTGGCTTTCCTGTAGAAGCCACTAGTGCAATTTGCTCTATGTCGACGTTCCCTTCCGAAACAGCCTTAAATACTGCAACCCTTTCAGCGCACATGGTCAACCCAAATACTGAATTTTCAATATTGACTCCGTCATAGATTTTACCAGAAGAAGTTTTTAACGCACAACCTACGGACAAGCCAGAGTAAGGATTGTATGCTTTTTCTAAACATTTCGTTGCCGCTTCTATTAGCAGGTTCATGGAGAAACCTTCCGCATATCTCAATAAAAATTGTTAATTTAGGATCTTGTTTTTTAAACCACATTGATGAATTAACAAACCTAATGAATTATCTATTTATCAGATAAAAATCACAGGAATAAATATTGAATTTTTATGGAGGTTGTGACTTTACAGAAACTTTTTCAGGCAAAAATAAGTAAGGTCAAGATTTAGAACTTGTCCTTATTTGATTCTTGAATTGTAGAAGACGGCGATAGCGGTTCGGGATCTGAGATCTCTTCGTTCCCAGCCATATCACAGTAATCACAGGTGTGATCTACTATTACACCACCCAATCGGATAGCTAATAGATGGGTAAATAATTCGCCTGTAAGTTTGGCAAATTCATCTGGATCCTCATCTCTAACTCTATTTCGAAACTCTAGCCATTTTTCAATTTTGTCTAGATATTCGATTGGTTTTTTTACACTCTTCAAATCTGTGTCTTCATACTGAAGTGTAATGTTTCCATCTAGTAAATTTGTGAGGTAATCATTCACGTACCTAAACTTATAATCGGATTCCATTGTATAGTATAATGTGTACATAACTATATTACGATCTACTTAATTTATTCGCAATTTTGTATCGATTTATAATTTCAGCATCTAAATTAGATGAGTTTTGATACGGTCAGGTCTATTCATCCATGATTATGTAAAAGGCTATTTTATGAAATTAATGCAACCATAGAAAATCTCTCCAGAATGAAAAAAAAATTCAATTCTATTGTTTCAAGCTAAAAAAATGAATAATAACAGAAATTAGATTACTCACTCAAATTTGTATCTCAGTCCGAGTACCGTCAGTGTTGTACTTGTAGACTTTTCCATCCTCCTCATTTAGTGTTTTTTTATGTGCACCGTCACAAAACGGCTGGTTTTGACTCAATCCACACATGCAAATCCATTTACTATCATTGCCAACCTTCACTTCCATAGGTCCTTTCCCCTCTTTTTTTACATATCTTACCATCAAATCAACATTGATAATTCCAAATATATAAAATATTTTTAAAAGTCAGCCTCCTAGATTTGAACCCCGAATAACATGTTTCACTAATTATGAGTTCTTATTAATAATAACGCTACTGCTGGCCAATCAAAACAGAGAAAGGTGGAAAATGTACTGCAAAGAACCAATTGATTGATAATATTAACTTCTAGAATTTATGAACTCAATAGCAATTGAATCGTTGTAGTTTTTCAAATTAAGTCTTTTATAATAGCCTCAAGGCCGACATCATTATCAATGTGTTTTCTATCTTTAACCGCTACGTACTGATTACGAATATCCTTTTCAATCATATCATAATTTGAATAAAACCAACTAAAATTATACTTTAACTTTTCGAATTTTGCAGTCAGTATTACTTGTAGAAATGTCGGAATAAACAACACAACGTAATTCGTGAAGAAAACTGATCGATAAAAATATCATGTTTGATTGGTTTTGAATGGATTTAAGTATATTTAAACAGAATAAGGTTATCCCAAAAAACCCAGGTATGAGTTTTTCAAAAACGTCATTTCGATGGCTTATCTAACTCTTTTTCAATTCTTCCTTAAAATGTACGGGGATGTTGCTTCATGAAATCTTTTTGTCAAGAGTTTGACTCACGTCCATTCAATAATGTCTCATTTAGTATGAAATCAAAAACATAGTAATATTAGCAATAAGAAACTAAATTCGGGATTTGTCTCAAGCTAATTCTTGATATTTCAAAGTTATTTACAATGATAAAAAACAAAAGTGAGAGTACTAGGGATACGTCTGATTACAATTTATGCAAACAAGATCTACTTTGGATGGATGTTGCTGATTCTCCATTGGAAGATTACATATATCACATACAAAATCTACAATCGGAATCTTGGCTGTGTCCATATCCAAATAGTTTGTCTTATCACTTATTATCTTCAGGTTTTCTAGTTTGAGCTTATGATAGAGCATTACTTTTTCAGGTTCTCCGCCCTTGAATTTCTCATACTTTGCTAGATTATTTCGAATATCATCATCAACAGACATTCTAAAATAAATAAATATCAACACTTATAATCTTACTTTTATGGTTAAAGTTTACTAAAACCTCGAATGTTCATTTGGAAATTCTAATTCTTTGATAATTCTTATTTAATCAAATATTTTCGGCATATTCTCCCTCTGCAAGTCACAATTAATGGCTAGTGAGAAGAGAACTGACCTGGAGAATGATTTGACTAAAATATCAATAGCAACATCCAAATAATGATAAAGTAAGGCAGTAAATTCAGGACTCCGATTTAATAGAGAACATAACATTCACAGAAAAAGGAGAGATAAATGCTCGTGGTTTTCCACCGTAGTGATTAGAATCTAGATTCACATTTTGATTCATAGAATAACTAAAAGTAACATACACCTACTATATCTAATGTGAATCAACCAAAATTTATTGTTGATTGTATGGGAGGAAATATTGCAAAGAAATTAAGAATAATGGGATTTGACACAGAATTCTGGTTAGATGCTAGTGATGATTTTCTCATCGAGAGAAGTTATCACGAACGTATGTTATTGGTAACTAGGGACAGAGGGCTCTATTTAAGGATCTCAAAATCGAGCAAGAATGGATTACTACTCCCAGATGAAGATGAAGTCAAAAATTTGGTTTTCATATTAGAGAGGTGTGATATCAAACATATCAATCCGGTTCCCAATCTAAATACCCGATGCACAAATTGTAACGGCAGCCTTAAAAAACTTGACAAGACAATGGCATCTAACCCCATTCCAAAGAAGGTATATGAAAAAATAACCACAATTTATGAATGTTCAAAATGTTCAAAAGTTTACTGGGATGGAACCCATGTTGAGAATATCAACAAATTAATAGATAATATCAACAGATTGTTAGGACGGTAAGGGTGAGCCATTGGTTTCGTTGAAATGATTTGGTCGGATATTCTCTATTAATAGTCATCATGGCAGAATCTCAGATAAGTTCCAAGAGTAAAAATAATCACTTATTATTTGCAATTAGAAGTTTTAAGAAAAGTTAAATCGCTCACGGCTTAAACTATAGATTTTTTTTGGACTAACGCGATGACCATATGAATATCAAAGTTGGTATTAGACATATGGTATAAATGAAATCTTTGAATAGAGTACAGGATGAACTATGCTCATTTTTAAATAAAGAATTATTAGTTTGTAGTTTTGTTTATCCATAATATTTCTATATTTATAGCGAGTAATATCGATTTATAATGTGGAAACAATTGGAATGTTTCTTATTTATGTCATTAGACGATTTTTTTAATAAACGATAATCATGTGATGGCAGTATGGTAAGTAGTCAAAATACCGAAAAGGTCCAAATGTCTAAAAGGAAATTATTATTTTTTTAGGAGCTTGAATGCATGGTTTCCCAGTCCGGTTTGAATGTAATAAGATATCCATAACATCGCAAGGGGTTCTAACAATCTAGATTGTTCAATTCCCCCAATGTCTATTGTATCCCAACCAAATGGAGTTAATAATTCTTTAATGATTATGTCCTTAGCATCCTTAAAATTGCCACAAATAAGCATAGTGGGTGGACCCCCTGGGAAGTCTGGATGAATCATATGGGGATTACCTACAATGTTAAAGGCTTTTACAACTTTTGAATTAGGTAGCAAGGATTGAATTACCTCACCTGCAGATTTATCATACCCGAGCGACAACTTTGGTGGTGAATCTTTAACAAATTTCAATGGATTTGTTGTATCAACGACTATTTTATTACTAAAATTAGGTGAAATAGCCATACTAATTGCGTTCTCAGTGCCCTCCCATAAAGTAGAAAGGACAATTAAATCACCAAAAGATGCCGCTTCAGAAAAGGATCCAACAAAAGCACTTTCCTTATGTTTGGGGTTGTCTATCCATTTCTGTATTTCTTCTTTTTCAGGATTTCGTGTTCCGATCATAACATGGTGGCCAAGATCTATACAGCCCTCCGCAAGTCTTCGACCTACTTCACCTGAGCCTAGTATACCTATCTTCATAAAGACAAATAAACATCAAAGTGATTAAAACTTTAAAAAACTACTCTTCTAGATTTTACTTGACCCCTCTGCATGAAAGATCAAGGAACCGATTTTCTTAATTATTGAGAAATCCTATCCAATCTAATCATGTGTTCGCAATTATATCTAGGATGTTCTGGATGGAACTATGGTGATATACCAGATAAGGGTGGGTGGTTAAACGTATTTTACCCAGATAATAAGACGAGAAAATTGAGCTATTATTCTCAGTTTTTTAATACTGTCGAAATGGATGCTACTTTCTATAAGAGATTCTATAAACACATGAATGAAAGGTTATTTATGGGAATGGCAAACGCAACTCCTAATGAATTCAAAATATCAGTCAAAGTTCCCGAAATAATTACACATGAAAAGAGATTAGATATTAACAAGAAGGTAGTAACTGATTTGAATGAATTTTTAAAAAAAATATCACCACTTGAAATTAATAGGAAATTAGGCTCGATATTAATCCAACTTCCACCTAGCTATACCATTAATGAGTACAATAGATTAGAAGAGTTTTTGATTGCTTTGAGAAATCGATCTGATCTCAAAAATCATGATTATATTGACATAGCAGTCAGACTTATTTCATGGAATACGGAGGTGGTACTGGAATTACTCCATCACTTTAGTATAGCATCAGTCTTGACTGATTCTCCTGCGCAAGAGAATCTGGGATTTTTATCGAATGAAAATAATTTGGCATCTAATAAATTGGCAGTAGTTAGGCTCCATGGAAGGAACACAACTAGAGATCATTACTGGTATGATTATCTTTATCCGAAAGAGGAACTTATTCCATGGATAAACAAAATCAACAGAATAAAGGAAAATGTTGAAACGATTTTTGTTTATTTTAATAATCACTATGGTGGAAAGGCGATCGTAAATTCACTACAATTCAAAGAATTAATAAACAATCAGCCTTTACCAGAAAATGAAAAAAAGATATTAGAGAAAGCAGAGAAATATCTATCTAATACGCTATGATTATTGTAGAACCATACTAATAGTTTCGCTCGATGTTTTCTTCTAGTTACATGAAATGGTGATTGTTTGAGTCGGGTTAGAGGCAATACATCATAAAGGGTAAGTTGATTTATAGAAATCTGGATTAATAGTAATGGACATTAATCAAAGAAATCATAAATCATATATCTCATCTTCAAACCATGAGTAATGCCTGACCTCAAGTACATACCTAAATCCGGTATCAAGAATTCGGATCATTGTCTGTATTAACTCAAACCCTTTCTTTACAGGCATATATGGTGGAAGCTGCATCAGTACTAACAGGAATTAGTCAATCACGGGTACTAAAGTTGTCGGTTTTTTAAGAATTCCAGTCGGATTTTCAAAAATGCTCAATTTTTTTTTTTTTCCTTCAATTATCCAATCAAATCATTTTATTTAGAATTTCATTGATTTATGATATAGATTATCACATACCTAACTATATTAATTTGATTATACATGAATTACAATCATATAATAAGAAAATTTATTATGGAACGCCGTCTATTAATTCATAATGTTAAAAGAAATTACAGTCATCTTTTCATTGTTGATGGTTGCCTCATTTGCCGACCCTTTTAATGAATTCAAAAATAGTGCAAGAGGACAGATAAATGGTACTGTTGATAATCAGAATAACAGCAATCAACAATCTGGAAAGGTGTTTATTCCTGTAGAGGATCTGGTTACCTCCAAGACTTCACAAGGTATGGTCGAAGTGGACGGAGCAGTAAGGAATAACAACACAATTGAATTGCACGATATTGAAATCACTGGTGAATTCTTTGATAAGGATGGAAAAAGTTTGGGCAAATTCAATGAATATGTTACTCAGCCATCTTTCGTACTAAAGCCAAATGAAAAGCATACTTTTAACTTGTTTGAGGTCGTTAATCATAATAGATTGGCAACTACGAACATAACTGCAACTGGAGATCCACTCAATTAATTTATTTTTTAGCAAGATTAATTTTTATTAATAATAGGATAACTTGACTCTGTACGATATAGTTTATTTTGATTCCTATTTTAATAATCCGAAATAATTCATTCATTCGCTTTCAAAAGATTTGATTAATTTACTAGAGCATCACCCAAATAAAGGTCATACAAATATTTAATATTCATGAAGTATCATTATTATATGCATCATTTAGGCTTGATGCTTACATCCAGGTGAGTTGAAATATGCTCACCTGGATGCAAATTATGTAGATTTGTTTAAATTCATATGAGGAAACAATTATCGTCACTTATTGTAGTATCAAATTCCAACAACAAGCTTAATTCATATGCTCATTGCTATGACAATACTCTTACTTGAAAGAATTTGATTGACATATTATCTAACAATATAGTACCTAATAGATTTCAGTCTCTTTACTAGATGTAAATAGGAGATTATTTTATGGAAACCTAATTCTGGTGTCTTGAGCTCTACTTCCAATCTATCCCCAATCCAGCCGAATCTTTGATAGAAATAATCTCCTATCGTCAAATCTTCTTTACGGATCACAATAACTTATTTTCTATATCATTAAACCACTCAATCCAATAGTCTATAGAATCTGGCAAATGTTAGACAAAGTAGTAATGATTTCTACAACCCTCGACGCCGCCCATTAGGTATTTCCGGGTAATGTAATAACGTAAATATTTCGCAGGACGACCTTTTTTATCATCGCTAAAGTGATGATCCGATGTCGAGTGATCTAGGTTTAACGTTAGCTTTACAAGGCGAAATCTCAAACCATAAAAAATTAATTAATACTTTGAAGCTAACTAATTATGGCAATGACGTGATGTAATTCGAAAATATTTCTTTTCATATCTTTTTGTTATCTCTTTCCTGTGCGTCCCATTCTTTAAAAGATATGCGTGGTAAATTAAACAAATCAGTAGTTCGAGTATAAACACCGTTTTTGTGCATCCTCCCGACTGGTGAAATTAAATCGGTACGAACCGTTTGATTTTCATTAGGATCTAAAAATTCTTTCTTTATGTGCAAGTAGATAATTTCCCCTAATATTATACGTGTGTTTCCAATTTCTACTGTACCTGCTAGGCGACATTCTAGGTTAGCAGGTGACTCTGCAATCCTTGGAGGTTTCACCCTTATAGATGGCAACTTAGTTAACCCGGCAATTTCGGATTCGTCAACTTCTGGGGGAAAATCAATTGATGTAATGTTCACCTGCTCCAAAATACTCTCGTTTACAATATTGATTACAAACTCCTTTGTTTTTTGGATATTATATCCAGAATCTTTCAAGTCATTCTTTCGAGATTCATCTTTTCCAATACCTATGGCCACAATTGGGGGGTCATTACCCATCAAATTAAAAAATGAAAAAGGAGCAGCGTTGGGAATTCCTTTATCACTCAAAGTTGAAATAAAGGCAATAGGTCTGGGAGTTACTAGAGAAATTAATAAATTATACCTAAGAGGTGCATTAATCTCGGAAATATCAAATTCCAACGTATCCATTTATTGTATGTACCAGTTACTTTTTATATTCTGATGTACTGAAAAAGCCATCTCATGGACATTTTTTTAATTCAGATGGCATCCAAACTAGACTGAAAGGTTTATTAGAAAAAATAGAGGACCGGTAGTTCTAAATCCTTGCGATTGCTGTCGGTCGAATTGTCTATTAAGTAGATACAGGTCTATATACAAAGTATTGATATTATCAAATAATTTTAAACAAAATAAAACTAAAATGTGATTGCTATTTTAAAAGATTCAAAAAAAATAATGAATGCATAGAGTGAGATTTAGATTCTACTCTATTTTAATTTCCTTACCTGCAGGTTTAGTAACTTTCTTTTTGTCGAAGGTTATTTCCAGTATGCCATTGTTATATGCGGACCTTGCGGTCTCAACTTCTGCTAGCTCTGGAAGTTCTATATTTTTATGATATTTTCTTTGGGCATCCTTTGATGTTGTTACCTCAACTTGCGAGTCATATGTTTTTATTTTTATGTCTTCTTTTCTAATACCGGGCATTTCGACCACTACTTTGACCTCTTTATCCGTAATATTCACATCAACTAATGGCTCCCTTTCTGCAGATATTTGGGAGACAGCATCTGGCTGTGTTCCTATTTTTTTTACAGCATTGTTATTCAAAGATTTGACATTTCCAAATTCCCTTACGTGAGGCTTACCGTCGGGTCCGATAGTCATTGAATATCCGTACACTATAGGCCCTACTTCTCTAACTTTCCCACCTTCTTTTGTTTCATATTCCCTGACAAGCTCTTTTGGGACATTGTTTGAGATATCGTTAAATGCATCAAACATTCTGTTCATTTCCTTATGGATATGGTCAAAATCGCTGAACGCATCTCTAGCGAACAATCCTAATCCTCTTGATCTGCCATTTCCTAAACCTGTATCAAAAAATCTGCTAATCCAATCGCTTGGTATTATATCTTTATTACTCATATGTCATATACTCCTAATATATGTAATACACATTACATTATATAAAGTTTTCTTACACTATGTAATTGACTTAAATTAAGGAAATTTTACAGAGGGTACAAGTTTGATGTGTATTTATTAGTCTCAAAAATACCCTATGATAAAAAAATTGATATCTAATGTTTATGAACACACCTTAGCAAATTTGGTGAATTCAATTACTATTATGATCTTGATATGATAAAATGCAAACTGGTTATTCTGATGTTTTCGTTATTATCTAGACAGTTCATAGCATATAAAGATATTAATTCTTATTTCTTTGCGTCTGCAGAAAATGGTACAAAGTACGTAGAACTTTGGTGTGCAAAAGATCATCTACAAGTTACATTCCATCTACAACATTTTTCTGATTCTTACGTATCCTACCTCTCTCTAGTCGAAAAATGTATTAAAGATGGTGATGTATAATATTAGTGCTAGTTAAGATTAACAAAATTAGCGATGTAGAACAGAAGATAAATGTTACTTTACTAGATATTGACGATCTTGGATCTGTAGTTCCAGTAAGAGATCTCGAATTGAACCTGCCACCGTATGATGAATCAGTAATTGGCATATTAAAGACATCTACACACGTAATCATTTTTACTGATGATCCTCCAAATGGAGCCAACCCTACAATAATATCTGCCATTAACTTGACCGACGACGAATTAAACCACGAAAAGGAGAATATGATCAAAGTTGCAAATGATGAAAACAGGAAACTAAAGTCATCATAATCTTCACATTCGAATTATTTTTTCCAAGCGAGAATAACCCACCTTCTTTTGCCCACGATCCAAAAGCAATTCTCAAAAGTCAATAATTAGAAAAAACCTTTTGAGGCCTATGTTTGTAGGATTTAATTTAGCATTGTAGTTTCCAGGTCGACAACTCCTTTAGGCTGAACTATCTCTGCGAATACCTCATACATTGTAATAAAAGGTTCGCCTTGAACAGTTCTCAGCCATACTGAATCACCTACGAAAGGAATGGATGCAGAGAAATATGGAGGTGCAGTACCATAATCGGGTACTATAACTATGTGGCACTCAAGACACCTGGGGTTTCCCGTTTTCCTGTGTCATTATGATAACCTGAATATAATGCTCCAAATCAATCTGTATCAATCTTAGAAAAGAGTGTTATTGTCAATATGTAGCCTGTGACTAATACCCACTTCCACTGGTTCTTTTTCTCAAATAATTATCACACCCAAGGAACAGATTTTTATATCCCGATCAAATAATGGATGATTTAATACAACCCAATTTAACCTTTTTGAGGAACGATAATTTATTCAAAGAATGAAAATTATTTAAATGTAAAAAAAAGTTACTGCCCTTTTTTTATATCATCAAGGGTCATTATCATATCACGGTGGACTTTTCCACCTAGCATCAATAATGGTTCACATGCATTATACATTTGATCAGGTGAGGATATATCCATTACAAACATTGCGGTTCTTTCTCCATCATAAAGAGTAAAAAATGCCGATTCTGATTTTGTATTTCTTATATATTCTTCTATTTTTTTCAGAAAGATTGGATCATTTACCATTTCGTTGCCAAGTGAATTAGGGAATGAAACCCGTATCAAAAATTTCATAGAGGAGACACTGGAGTTACTGTTGTAGTGTTTTCTGCGGGCATTGTACTATTTGTTAATCCCAAATCAGAGTCCGATCCATTTCCAACAGTTGCAGGAAGCTCGGCTGTGGTTGGCGTATTAGCATTTATTTGTTGTGAGAGGCCTGTAAATCCAGAAATGAAAGCCAAGGTTGCAAGCACGCAACCCATTAGTATTAATCTAAAAGCATACATACTCTCTTTACATTTACATCATACTATAAAAATCGCAAAGGTTTGAAAAAAATTTGCATAATATCATTCAATTTCCTAAAATCCTAGACGACAAAATTTTAGTATTTCGAGGCCAGAGTTGAACACTAATTCAAATTTGAAAGTTAGTTTTTTTGGGTTTTAAATTATAGTGTTACATTTTTTGCCTCGATACCTGAAAACATCATCCAAACAAGATAAATAGCCAGATCCCAAGCATTGAACCAATACTGTATCCTGCTCATTAACAATCACAATTTCGAATCATTAATACTACAGATTACATTAATTCTGCTGGATAGATTTCTTTTTCAGAGGGTGAGCAAATGAAAGTTCATAACCATCTGGTTCTCTTACATGGAAATATCTTTCACCCCAAGGGGCATCCACCGGTTCGTGAACAAGCAGAATTAAACTTGAGAGAGACGTATTACTGTTAAAATACGAATATAATTTGTCTACATCTGTCGTATAAAAAATTATTCTACCAAAAAATCTAGGTTTGTGGTTACTAAAATGAGCACTACTTTCAGAGGCTTCAAGTTCGAGATTCAAATACATAGGTGACTTACGTTTTCCAATCTGATAAGTAGTAAACGCATCATCGATAGATCCGCCATAAATCAATTTAAAACCAGGTATTTTAGAATAAAAGTTACAAGATCTTTTCATGTCTTTTATGATTAAAGTTATTGCTGAAATTGCATATACCTAATTCATGAGATTAATTGTAGAGGTCATCCTTTCTTAGTTTATCCTACAAAATCCCTTCCACCATTTAAAAGAATAATCTATTTGAATACTATCTACTTTTATGAGGTTTCTTTGTCCTATTTTACTCGAAATTCACAACATTTCTTATTAGTAGAATTCAAATGTGTCTTTGTTTGTATACAATGCGTTCCATAAACCTTACAAAAATAATGCAAGAGTGTATAATCAAATTCTACCATAAAGTTCGAGAAAATAGAACAAATTCGACATGTATTCACCCTTTCCTCCTAGGGTAATCACGTGTGGGAGTAATTGATATAGTACAAAAAACAATGGGCTTTGATAAGCTTAGGTTGTTTATAGAAAACCTTCAAAAGTACAATTAGGAAGAATATTTTATTTTCAATTTGTCTCGTTACTATTAGTTGCTCCCTATGACATACCTTTTAATGCTATTTTGACAGCCGCAGGAAATATGAATCAAAAAGGCCAAAATCTTTTGCCCTTTGAATTGTAATTTTCAAATTATTAGATTGGGCTTGACAATATTATTTTGATGCTTGACCACATCCAATCTTCCATTAAGTATAAATCATTCCTTGGTTAGGGTTTACCTATATGATGCAAAAGGTGGTAGATATTTGGAAATATTGTAAAACGAATAAGGTAAAGCAAGATCGGAACATCTTTAATAATTCAATGTCATCCAAGAATGGGATAAATGGTACCACCGTTATTAATTGCAATCAAAAAGTAGTGTTATGAGATGGTCTCAGAAGGATCCATACCAGAACCCATTGGACATGATATAGGCGGTACTGATCCTGGTCCACGTAATAAAGAATTGGACCGTCAGAACCCGGACATTCTTACACCTCCTAGCACTGACTCAGGTACGTTACCAAACTTGAAGTTTTCATTTGCTTTGGCACACAATCGACTTCAGAAGGGTGGATGGACACGACAGGTAACGGCCCGAGAGTTACCCATAGCTACTACGCTCGCTGGCGTTAACATGCGGTTAAATGCCGGCGGGGTACGCGAATTACACTGGCACAAGGAGGCGGAATGGGCATATATGCTCAATGGACAAGCACGAATCAGCGCAGTAGACCAAGACGGATGTAACTTTCTAGACGATGTGAGTAATGGAGATATATGGTATTTTCCTCCAGGTATTCCACATTCGATCCAAGGTTTAGAAGAAGGCTGTGAGTTTCTCCTCGTTTTTGATGATGGTAACTTTTCTGAAGATTCAACGTTCCTCATTACAGATTGGTTTGCCCATACTCCCAAAGAAGTACTGGCAAAGAACTTTGGCTTGCCAGTCATCGAATTCGCCAATATTCCAATGCACGAACTTGATCACAAATATTATATGTTTCCTACCGAAATCCCCGGGCCGTTAGAAGCTGACAAGATTGTCAGTAATCAAGGACAAAGATCTTTTAGCTATCATTTTCTGAATCAAGAGCCGTTGGAGACCAGTGGTGGGACGGTTCGCCTGGTCGATTCTTCTAATTTTCCCGTAGCAACCAACATTGCGGCAGGACTTGTGGAGGTTAAACCAGGCGGTATGCGAGAAATGCACTGGCATCCGAATACCGATGAATGGCAATACTATATTGAGGGATATGCCAGAATGGGAGTATTTGCGTCAGAAGGAAAGGCACGGACCTTTGACTACCAAGCAGGGGATGTGGGGTATGTCCCATTTGCGATGGGACATTACATTGAAAATATTGGTGATAAACCATTGCGATTTCTGGAGATGTTTAAAAGTTCTCGTTTCCAAGATATTTCACTAAATCAATGGATGGCTTTGACTCCCAAAGAGCTTGTTCAGGCTCATCTCAATCTGAATCATACTGTGATGGATTCACTACGTAAGGAAAAATGGCCTATTATCAAGAGCTCAAGCGACAAAGTCTAGAAAATGCAACATCATCCCAATATGAGATTGATAACCATATTACAGTTTCTTTGAGAATAATCCTTACTAAAGTTAAGGTCATCTAGATATACCGATTTACAAACTTCTGTGGTCAACAAATATCAATTAACAATCGCAGACCATTATTACCACATTTATGATCTGCAGAGATTTTGATATAGTAATATCTTGTTTTGGCTTTGAAAAGAAATTGTTCTTGGATCATAAACTCAGATTTCGACAACAATATAATATTACAAAGCATGTCATCTACCCTGGGAAAAATATGCAGAGTAGTCATTTCATAGTCATAGCTCAAATTATCCGATATAACTTGTGATAATTTATATTATCAAGATTTCTAGAAAACTGAGAACTCCAACAAAGTGGTTATATATCACATTATTGACATTAAGTGGATGACAATCAAAAATAACAGAATGTTATTTCTAACAATTGCGCTAGCGCTAGGAAGTGTATTTGCGATATCGGCAATTTCAAGTACGTCAACAGCATTCGCAAACCACGATTTTGTTGCTAATCTTACTGGTCAAGAGGAAGTTCCAGCAGTAGATACTCAAGCAACAGGAGAGGCAAGATTTATCCCCATTCTTCCAAACAATGATACATTAGACTTTTACGTTAATGCTTCTGATATCCAGAATGTAACCGCGGCTCATATTCATAGTGGAATTCTAGGAGCAAACGGACCAATTGCAGTGACGCTATTCACATTCGATCCTACACAGAATCCAAATCAAAATGGGCTTACCATAAATGGTACTCTAGCAGCAGTTAATTTGGAGGGACCGCTACAAGGAAAAGCAATCTCTGACTTAATAACTGCAATTAAGGGTAATAGTACTTATGTTAACATTCACACAGTCCAACATCCAGATGGTGAAATAAGGGGACAATTGAGCAGTACAAAGTAAGAGCAAATTAATTTTTTGCTTATTCTCAAGCATTAAACAAAACTACTCTTTTTTTGTCTGACATACCAAACTAATATGAATAAGTTTTAGTAAATTGAGAGATTTTATATGGTCAATTGAGACTAATTCTGATAGACATCAAGATAATAAGTAAATATTAGAATCATTCTTGAATTTTTCATCCACTTATGTTATTAATGGTCATTTTATACTTTTATAGTGTTTTTAGTCTAGTTTCTTTTTTTCCTTACAATGGGAAATTAATTTAATACCATGAAACTTGCTGCCTCAATCAGTGTATAATTAGAAATCCTATTTTTAGAAAAAATTTAGACTAAGGATCAATAACATTTCACTCAGGCCGTTAAATATGATATGTCAAGGAAATAGCAATGGATAGAAAAAACTATCAATTATTAACTGGAATAATTGCGATAGCAGGTATCGCTATTTTGATGACAATAATACCTCAAAGTTATGGACAAGGGAATGTATCACAACCGCAACAAGGTGAACAAGTTGCTTCAACCAGTCAACAATGGTCAAATATTCACGAAAATGTTATAACCGACTTTAATTCGAATGTAACTTTTCCGTCTATACAAGGATCTGCATTTATCCATCCATTCGCAGTAGTTATTGGAAATTGTTACATAGGACAGAATGTTTTGGTTGCACCCACAGCCGTATGCAGAGGTGATGAGGGAACACCACTCTATATCGGACCATCTTCTAACATGCAGGACGGTGTTGTAATCCATGGATTGGAAACTACAGTGGATGACAACAACCTAGATGATAGAAGATTTGCAAGTAATGGAGACCGTTTGTTAGGTAATGACACTAGGTTTGATGACGGGTATTCTGTATACGTGGGTGAAAATGTAAGCTTAGCCCATGGTGTTTTGATACATGGACCTGCTTATGTAGGAAATAACACATTTGTCGGAATGGAAAGTATGGTATTTGATGCAAAACTAGGAAATGATGTAGCAGTTGGAGTTTCTAGCACTATAACAGGTGGAGTAGAAGTAGCAGATGACAAATTTGTACCTCCCGGCAGTGTTATTACAACCCAGGAAGAAGCAGATGCTCTTCCAGAAAGAGTGGGCAGCGCCTATGAGAACATCAATACTGCAGTAGTTCACGTGAATGAAAAACTTGCTGAAGGATATGGTGAACTGGGTCTAGAAAAGCCATCAGCTTCAGAAAGAGAGAATGTAATGGAAGGAGGAATGTTAGAAACAAGCCGTACACCTTAACTTTGTAGCATTATTTCAAGCTGCAAATATCTAAATGATTTATTTGTGCCCGAAACTGCACGAAAAATCTTAAATTTTTTTTTACACTCACGATAACCTATTGACGAGGAGTCAATCTTTGATATCTACTTGTATAGTACTACTAGGCAAATCTTCAATGTTACCGATAATCATAATGATTAGCTGACGATAAAATCATAGAATATACCACTGAAAGAATCGATTAGTTCTAAAGATAGTCTTCCTGTTATGTCCATAAATGCATTAAATTATTCAGAGTACACTTTTGAACAGACAATTGATATTAAATAGATCGGTTGCGAAACATACCCGTGGATCATAATAATAGTAATAGTAATGAAGATAATAGGTTTGTCGCTAATCCATCTTTAAGAATAGATCATGTCCACCTAAAAGTCTCCAACTTACAGAATTCCATAGATTTTTACCAATCCGTTTTAGGATTTAGGATGGTACAAAAAAGTTTAGATAATAACATATCATATCTTGGCTCATACGAACCTGGACTGGACGGGGTTTCATCGCTGCTGGTCTTAAGTCAGATAGAAAGCGTTGATAGTAGTGTAACGAGTAATCCCAGCAAAATAAAAAGAGAGGCAGGACTTTATCATTTTGCCGTATTACTGCCTGAAAGAAAATTTTTAGCCTCATTTCTGCAACACATTCAGGAAAATCTCAAACCACAATACTATGAAGGTATGGCCGACCACGCTGTCTCAGAGTCACTATACCTCCACGACCCTGATAATAATGGAATCGAGGTTTACCACGATAGGCACCCATCTGAATGGAAATGGACTGGTCCAAACAAAATACATATGGTCACAGAACCACTAAATGTCAAAAATTTGTTAAACAGTGAAAGTTATGGGACATGGAAGGGTTTTCACAAAAAAACTTCAATAGGTCACGTTCATTTACACGTATCAAACCTTCCTAAAGCCAAGAAGTTCTACCAAGACACTATTGGTCTTTACCATACTGCAGCGTACCCGGGGGCCAATTTTTTTGCCGCAGATAGTTATCATCATCACGTTGCCACAAATACTTGGATTGGGACAAATATCTTACCTAATAGCGCAAATAACTTAAGCAACGTAGGGCTAGACCATTTTGCAATACAAATACCTGATAATAAAAATGGGAAAGACTCATTGAAAAACCAAATGATCGGTAATGGTATATCTATTGATGAAAATCTACTAGAATCTGAATACCGCGAGGAATCATCATTTTATGTTTACGATCACGATGGAATAAAAATACAGTTTATTTTCAGCTAACTCTCACTCTCTTTCACCTGTCTATATTTTTATTCTGGATACTCACTAAGCATTACGGACTCATTAATTATCAAAGAATATTCGTAAATGAAATTTACACATATTATTACTATTGAAGTATAGATACATTGGAAATACATTTGAATTCTTAGAAAATAGGAGAGTAATCATATGTACTTTGTAGTAGAAACAATATGACGGCGAGCCATATTAATCAGTAATTGGAAATTTAATTAATGTGGTAATAAATTTGATAAAATGAAAAGGGTTTGTTTTATTGAAAGTATTGTCGGACGCGGAAGTCAGACTATTTGTTCCTTTTTTTTTCAAAATTCCAATCTCTACTATAATTCTCGCTTTTCATATTGAATCCTTTAAAAATATCAAAATAGGTCTGCTTAATCTTATTCTGTCTTTCAAAATCAGACTGTATCCATAATATATCAAAAACTGAAGTTGAAGACGATACTCTAGTATCACTAATGGAAAAAGATACTATTGGGTCAAGTTCTTTTTTTGAAAGGATAAGTCCTTCGTTCTTGTAATCGATTTCTACCAAAACAACATTATCTACAATTATTGATAAATGTAATTGGGGAATTTTTTTGGAGAAAAAATTAGTATTAATGTCCAAATCCTGAGATAATTCCTTGAGTTTATATCGTATTTCATCCTTTACGGCTTTGTGTCCATCTTCCAGGTGAATTAGGATCTTTACCGTCACGTCTTTAACTAACATCCTTGCTATTGAAATAAGCAGATTGCTATTGTAAAAATCCCAAAAGAGATCAGTCGAGGGAATTAAGATCAGTATTTGATCTACGCAAGATTCCACTATTCGAAAAAGCATTTCATTTGAATTGACCTTAATTTTTGACTTGGGTTGATGGTTTAATATGATCTCCATTACGCTTTTTTCAATTTCTGTTATTTTTTCCCTTGCTGGAATGGAATCATGCCATAAATGCTTAAATAGAGAATCTTGTTGGTTGACAAAATTCCTATTGTCTACATAAAAGACCTGGGTCAATTTCTCAAGTGGTTCGATTTGTCTATCCAATTCGCTCAATCCATTTTCAGAGAAGTGGCAGAAACAGTATGATTGCTCGTTTCTAAAGCTGCATCCCTCTACATCATCTGAATGTCTTATTTCAGAAAATTTCGTTAGTCGTTTTGAATAATTAGCATTATTTTTATCAATTTTGACCACGATCTTGATATCAATACTACGCAATTTCAATTTCCTAAAAAGTGTAAGAATTAATGAATTCTCCACTAAATGGCATAACCAATCATTATCTACGATTACTTCTAAATGTCGCTCAGTATTAGAAAATATTTTAGATAATAGATTCATGGCTTCATCAAGGGTATGTTTTACGTCGACTTCCTTTATGCCATAATCTGTGGGCATTTTTTAATAACTTATGGTTATTAGCCCACATACAAATATAAGATTATCTTTTCAATTTTACTTTCCAATAGAACCCAGTAGTAACGAATATGAAATTCCTGACAAGTCTTAATGTTTTGTTTTTATAGATTCATTTCCCTAGTTCTAACATCCGATTGAATTGGAAGGTTTCTTCTTAGATGTTAAAATTCATCTGGTGGTAAATTTTAGAGATTCATTGCCTGTCGCCATGCTAACTTCTGTGATCCATTCACATTCGATGTTAACCTTATCATGATGCTTAATTACTGCTTCTTTATCTGGGGCACTTAATAAGCAAAAACATACTCCGGCTTCCATATTGTAGAATAAGTTGACATGAGTGACACCGTATTCGTCTATGGGAGCATTAACCAGCTCTTGGAGATTCTCTTCTTTGAATGGCACTTTATGAACATCAAGAAAAATAGCCATATAGATTTTTTATCGGGTAAAGATATAAAAACATTCTCAAAAATGATTAACCCGCCCTGATAAGGTTTTAACACCCCCCTCACAAAAAGAGACTGAGATTATTTTCGAGTCATGCAGATAATTGGTACAACTAAGAACAAATAAAATTGGATTATCGCCAATAATTGTAATGGCCCATGGCTAGAGTTTCAAAAAGAAATAGTATTACTAAACTTCGTTTGCATAAAATCAAACAAGCAATAGCAAATGAACTCCACAATGATGCAATTGGTTATTTATCAATTTAGAGTTTAGATTAATCGTTGATTATACAGAATGTATCAAATGGATTTACGTAGGTCTAAAAATTTTTGCGGAATTTCTGCGTTGCCCGCATATTGATTATACAAGGAATAAACATCAATTTTTTGGTTATGTTTTATAAAGTAATTCCCCAGATAATGTATGTCTTTCTTTAATTCACTGTCAATATTAAATAGGTTAACAGCAAAACTCCCCTCGATCAATATGTGCCCTTGATCTCCTAAATCCATAACTCTTCTAGCAAGTATTATGCCTGGACCCCATAGATTTTGATTGTCATTTAAGTCATTGACAATAAAAACATGGCCCGAACCAATTCCAATCCGTACTTGTATTATGGATTGGTTTGACGAATTTGAATTATGTATCCCGAGTTTTTCGTGAAGTTCCAAGCTTAATTCTACAGGCAATTTAGGGTCAGTCAAGAATCCAATCGCCATGCCGTCGCCAGTAGGAAGGATCTTTTTCTCGCGGTCTTTTTTATAAGAATTACATGAATTGATCAAATTATTTAGTATCTGGATCTTTTCTATTTGATTCTTAACTGACAAAGAAGGATCTGACAATCCAACGATATCAATAAAAAGAAATTTGTATATAAAATTCCAGATGAACCAAATTCTGCAATTTTAGAATTTCCGTAAAAATTAAATAATTTCATATATATGGGTAAATGCTCCTGATGAAAAGAAAGTTCTTGAAAGAATACAGGAGATTCATTAATTTGTTCCTTACATAAATTACAGATTAACCTGCTTTGATTACTAATAGAAGTGATGATATTGTTATCGTCTAGCGTATAATTTATCCAATCTGATTTAAGATTATTATTCCCAAACATGGATACTAGTTTTATGTATCTTTGTAACTGAGAAGAATCTGAAGGCAATTTAGTTTCAAACAGTGCGTCAAACAGATGTGCTATCTTGTTAACAAATATGGATGAAGTAGGGTCTGCGTTATCGATAGTAAATATTGAATTTACCTCATGGTTTTTGAGCAAAAAGACTAAACTAGTAACAAATTTGGTTACATCTTGATCGCTAAAATTTTCTAGAAAGTTGGTCAATGAACTTAACACAAAGGAAATAGGTCGATTTGCGTTGGAGCCAATCAATTGTCTGACTTCTTCAAAAAGATGTGTGAGCGCGTGACTATTTTCAAACCCTACTCCATCGTCTCCTTTCAATGTGTATGGATTTAATACTTTCAAATTAAGACACAAGTCTTCCAATCCAGAAAAGAAAATACTCTTATATTGTTTTTCAATAAATGAAGAGCTGATACAAATACAAAAAACACCGTCTGTTAAGCCATTTAAAATAAAATTATTGCAATAATGTAATTTTCCCGATAATTTTGGTCCAGAAATTAGGTACACTCCAAGATCAGGTTGTTTAAGGTTTCTACCTATGATGTCACTACCTGGAAAATGTTTCATTCTAAATTATTATGTTAAGTAGATATTTCTTTTTTTCTATTAAAGAGGTTTATGTTTTTTCAGGATTGGTCAGACTGAACAGTCAAAGTCAATATAGACTACCCCATTTTATTTGATAATTCATCGACCTTCTTTGAAAAAGGGTGATTTGGATTTTTTAAGACAGTTAAATACTCCTGCCTTTCAAATTGCATATCACAATAACAAGGAATCATCGAGATAACATCCATTTTTATTAGCTTTTCTAAATTCTTGATTGTTTCATTTTGTTCCAATAATAGGGACTTGAATGAGGAAGTGTTTTCACTGGAAATTGGGTTGCCTGTTTCCATGGTTACAGGAGGTTCACAATAGCCTGCAACTCGATTTAACAACAAATAGGATCTAGTTCCATAACTAGTGAAAGAACCATATACATCCAAAGCCATGTGTTTAGTACCCTCTACGTCTATATTGTCCATCTTTAATGACAAAAAGATGGTATCCGAAATGGCCAATGAATTAATTGACCAATATCGAATACCAGGACTTGTATCCAAAATAATATAATCGTAGTCAGTTACAGTAATACTTGTTTCTTTTAAATACAACATCTTTTTAAGCATGTGAGACTTTGATGAGTCCTTCCTCATGACTGAATCTAAATCGGTAATTTCTTTCTTTGAAGGATTAGAAAAAACAGCATGAAAGGAGCCACCTTTGTCTTCGATCTGCGTATTTAGGTTAAATTCTTTCATTAGATGAGAAAAATCATAAATAGAATCACAAAAGGCAATTTTATCATTTAAGTAGTCATTAATCCATTTCTTGGGTTGAATATTAAAATAAACGTACAAGCTTGGAGCATAGACATCCATATCAATAAGCAAAACATTGTATCCCTTTGAGGCCAGATTTGCAGATAGATTTACTGCTAAAGTGGTTTTACCCGTTCCTCCCTTGTATGAATGAAATGCTATGACTTTTGCCACTAAATCAAAATTCATTACAATATATTTTAAGCTTATTAGTGGTAGGACTAATTGATACATTATTTTTGCTTGGATCTCGACTATATCTGTGATTGGCAAGTCATTGTATTTCCTAGCAAAAAAAACATATTCTTTAGAAACGCTAAATCAATCAATCAATCTACCAATCACTTCAAAATTCATGTTTTTAACCTATCGATTACACAACTTGTGTAGAGATGGATGGAGAAAATGAACCATGCAAGAAAATACCCTTGTCAGATCCTATGGCTTATATTCCAAAAATCATGTTTTTTACTAAAGGTAGAGGCACCCACAAAGATTATCTCACTAGCTTTGAACTTGCTTTACGTGACGCTTCAATAAGCGATCTGAATCTGGTATCGGTATCTAGTATCAAACCACCACAGTGTAAGATTGTAAATAAAGAGGAAGGAAGAAAATATCTGAAACCAGGACAAATTGTTTTTACGGTAATGGCTAGGTCAGCTACGAATGAGCCAAACAGACTAATTGCTGCTTCCATTGGTTTAGCTAGGCCAGCGGATGATGCTCAATATGGGTATTTGTCAGAACACCATTCAACTGGAGAAACAGCTTCAAAGGCCGGAGATTATGCAGAGGATTTGGCCATGGAAATGCTTGCCACTACTATTGGACTACCCACTGATCCTACACTTACATGGGATCAAAACGAAGAACAATGGAAACTTTCAGGAAAGATTTACAAAACACAAAATTTTACCCAGTCTGCTGCTGGAAATAAAGATGGCATGTGGACAACTGTAGTTAGTGCTGCGGTATTAATATTATAAAGTCATTCTTCCAATGGTATTTGATACAATCAACTCCCACAAGTTTTCCTTGGAATCATACTTTTTAAAGTTACTACTTTCACAAAACACTGATAATAATTTATAGAATATTTTGTTTGGAAATCCACGGTTTACTTTGATAATATTATTTGTAGATATGTTGACCATATTATCAATGATTTTCCTACTTTATCTAACTATAATAATAGTTGGGTATTTTTAATCGATGGATGTATTAAGATTTGTATTTATCTTATGATGTTTGAAGCAGGCATGGCAGCGGTAATTAGAAGTCGAAAATCAAAATCAAAGGTAAAAGCAAAAGGCTACAGGACACACTATGATTGTGTATACGATGCCCTACTTTATTTAAAAAACCAGCCCATCCCGTTGACTAAATATAGAATTTCAACAAATAAACATACTCTGACTTCATTATTATCGAATCAATTCATAAAGCCAGTTACCAATAAGAATCTCATCTTAAATAGTGAGTATACAGACGTTCCCCATTATACGATATCTCCAAAAGGAATCGAATATATCAAAAGATATGAATCACTTAAACAGTTGTTTACTTAGACTAGTCATCATAATTTAGAATCAAGAAATATAACGTACTTGCAAAAAAAGGATCTATCAAAAAGCATATAGCTTTACTATTCAATCATATATTATTTCATATGATTTTACAAATAAAAAAGAAATAAAAATTACTAAAAATAGTGATTTATGGATTAGATATTACTTTTTCTTGGCACTGCCACTGGTCTTCTTTGGAGTAGTGGCTTTTGTGCTAGTGGCTTTTGTGCTAGTGGCTTTTGTGCTAGTGGCTTTTGTGCTAGTGGCTTTTGTGCTAGTGGCCTTGGCTTTTGCCTTTCCGCCTTTACTTGCGACCTTCTTTTTTGTTTCTTTATCAGCAGATGCTAATCCTTTTTTATCATCCTTTGGTGTAACTTTCTTAGATACCATTTAATAGACAATGATTACAAACAAACCATATAGAACATTTCATTAAAAGTAGTATAATAAACCACATTATAATTATAATAAAAGATTGTTTTAGAGATGAAAGTGAACGTAAATCAGACGGACCCACCTATATTGATCGAACGATAACAAGATATTTCTAAATTTTGTTAGATGATTTAGATTTAGTTTAATAAATAGTGCTAAAAAAAATTAAAAAGACAACTTAGCCATAATTTGACATTCCTTCAACCGTTGTACCTCATTATTTCTACTTTGTAAATTTTCTCTTATTGTTTTAGTTATCGTCACAGGTCTTTCCTTACTATCAATTCCCAAACAAAGAGTCCTCTCATAATTGGGTGTAAAAAGTTATAGGTCAATCAACATATTAATTCTAGTCAAAGGCATGTTACTAATTTCTATTCGCAAGGACCAATTCTATACCTGTGGTAACAAATAGTATATGTAGATTGTACGGGATAGGATTCTGAAAATATCATACACTAGACAAGTGCTAAATCATAATTAGATATTGATCCAGTCACTTAAATAGAGTTCTAAAACTGGATCCATGATCGGAAATTTAATAGATATTGCTAACAAACAATAGAATATGATACGAGTAGATATTACAATGGTAACCATTTCGGATTTTATTTATTAGTTCATCGAAACTAAATGGTCACTTTGACTCTACTATTACTTTTCCAATCATATTAGGATGGTAGAAACAATAATATGAATAAGCACCAGGTATATCAAAGCCCTTACTATAGGAATGCCCCGGCAATATTGCAGCAGAGTCAAACAACTTTCCGGAGTCACTTCTAGATCCATTTTCAGGAGAATTTGAGGTTACCGTATGAGAAATTGCATCACCGTTTACCCACAGAATTTGTTGACCTTCTATGAGTACGACTGGATTAGGATTGTAAGACTTGTTACCCTCAATGCCTATTATTTGTACTAGGGTTGAATTAGAGATAGAGGTCGTGGATTGGGTTGGCTGTGGTGTTGGTAACTTACTTGTATCTAATGAGTTATCGGAATTGATAAGGTTTGATTTTGGAATAATTCTATAAATTTCTCCGAAATAAGTCAAAACATATAGGTAACCATCTGGTCCAACTTCTAAATCTGTAATGCCTCCAAAACCACTACCGAATATGGTGGGAATAACCTCTTTTGGATTATTTACCTCTTTATCAGCCAAGTTTTCCAAATTTCCTTCATAGGAACTACTGTTTATCTCGATTGCATTTCTTTCCGAGTTTAGAGTAAATCGGTAGATATAACCATTATTAATATCTCCCACAAAGAGGTTGTTTTCATACTGTTTTCCTAGTTTGTCAGAAGAGAAAAATTTGGCATCGGTTACTCCAACAGTAGTATTCCAAGAAAATTCAGGGTCACTGTATTTGGCATCTCCTAAGATTA
>JARFXS010000044.1 GCA_029194465.1 Candidatus Nitrosocosmicus sp. | reverse complement strand
TAGGTCGTCAGACTATCCAGGATTACAATCTAAATGAAAAGTATTCAGTACCTTCTGGCTCAGTCATTATAATGAGTCAGTATCTAATGCACCATGATGTAAGGTACTTTTCAGATCCCGAAAAGTTTGATCCTGAAAGATGGTCATTAAAATTTAGAGCATCAATGCCACGATTCAGCTATTTTCCGTTTGGGGGTGGTCCTAGATCATGCATAGGAGAACCATTAGCTTGGATTGAAGGTGTTATAGTGCTAGCAAATATCATGAATAATTGGAAGATTACACTTGAAGAAAAAGATGGCGCAAATATAAAACTACATCCACTAGTAACACTCAGGCCAAAAGATGGTATAAGAATGAAAATTTCTAAAAGATTTAATGATTAACATGGGAAATTACCTTCCTCAACATCCCTGAGTCTAGTAACTCATTTCAGCTTCGATTGTATATGAAAAAATTCGACTTACCAATACTGTCTAGAAAATGCTTATGATACATTCGCAAAAGGTATCTCAGTTTATGATAATTAATTTTAGTTATTTAGAGCCCAATGAGATGGAATCTCGTACGTATACTTTTGTTTTGATAAAACAAGTTGGATTCTTATTTATGTGAACACTATAAGCAAAAAAAGAATTGGGAAACAGTTTGTTATGATGTGTACAGTTTTGACGATTAAGTATTTGATTATTTGGAGAATTACACAAATATTTAATAAGTATTGCAACATCGCAATAATGAATGAATTTGAGATCATATGGAATTCCGAAAGCATTAATCCTCTCATTGACCATGGGAATTTTTTCGACTGCAATGATTTTTCCACTTTCTATACAAGGACAACTTACCAACAATATAACCAATTCGACTTCAGAGACACTGAACCTTACAAAGATATTGCCTTCTGCTCCGGGAGGATACATTATTTTCAATCCTTCTATAGATGATACATCCGAAAGAAATTGTGTATATGGAGGAGTAGGATACAGTCCAGGATCTGTAGTAAACATGCCCAATGGAACCAAGACCTGTTGGGAGGACGAAGTGTGGAGAAAATAACATTATTTCACAAACACTAATTATGCCTAACAAGATTTTTTAACCTCCCTTGTTTTACCCTTATTTTTATCCATCATAGAAGATATGTCTCTGTTCATATTTTCACATATTGATAAATAATTGATCCCGAAATTTTCATCTGGACAATTTATAGTATAAATTTTATTCTATTTTTAAGAACATCTAAATATAAAATCGCTGTGAAAAATTGATACTATAATAGAATACTGCCTTAATATGATCAGCTTCCGTATGGTATAAAGGATTGACAGATATCAGATTTTCCCAGTTAATATCAGAACTAGGAGACAAAATCAGTTATCATGGTTGACTGGTATAGATAGAGTTAAGTCGGATCTAGAGATTTACTTTTTGTATGTCATTTACATTGAGTTCAACGGCTAAATTAAATAATGGGATTCAAATTCCAAGGCTTGGACTAGGTGTTTATCAAGTACCTCCCGGAAAATCAACCGTCAAAGCAGTCAAATATGCACTGAAAATTGGCTATAGGCACATCGATACTGCTATGATCTATGGTAATGAATCAGATGTTGGCAAGGCATTGAAGGATAGTGATGTAAAAAGAGAAGACATTTTTGTCACTACAAAGGTCTGGAACAGCAACCAAGGCTATGATTCAACTCTGAAGGCATTTGAATCTAGCCTTAAACGACTTGGACTAGCTTATGTGGATCTATATCTCATACATTGGCCAATTCAGGGAAAGACTATTGAAACGTGGAAGGCCATGATTAAGCTATTAAGAAATGGAAAAGTGAATGCAATTGGAGTAAGTAACTACTCTATTAATGAATTAAAGGAAACGATACAAAGCTCCGATGTCGTACCTGCCATTAATCAAGTGGAATTTCATCCATTTTTATATCAGAAAGATCTGTTACGCTTCTGCAAGAGCAATTCAATTCATCCTGAGGCTTATAGTCCATTGACAAGAGGCAAAAGACTAAACGATCCTGGTATAATTAGAATTGCAATAGCTTATGAAAAAACTCCTGCACAATTACTTGTACGTTGGAGCTTACAACATGACTTGGTTGTAATTCCAAAATCTAACCATGAGGAAAGAATCTTAGAAAATAGTCAGGTGTTTGATTTCCACATCAATCAAAAAGATATGGAAATTTTAGATTCATTGAATGAGAATTTGCGTACAGTTTTTTTGGATTAGCAACAGTTTCAAATTGGTTTATTGTCTGACTCTATTACTTTCATAAAGTATAGTTTGTCTCCAATTAATAGAAACGTTACTTAAAAGACTTGATTTTTGATAATTCCCTTTCTCACAGTTGCGGTCAAAATAGAAGAGGTACTGGTTGGTTTAATCTAAGATAGTTTCAATTTGGAAGGTGGTTACTTTCTGGAGGAGAAGGTTGAGCGATATGTGAAAGAAATTTGACCCTATTTTTTAACTAAATGTTATTAAAAAAATGATCAAATTATGGTAATAGTCATTTTTATTTTTTATTTTTTAGTTTATGAGTTTGTTTTTCTTTTCTTTGTTCCCTTGAAGATGGAGGATTGGGAAATTTATTTAACCAATGATTAGTCAGTCTTTCGGTACTCTTAACTGACTCTTTGTACAGGTCAGTCATTCTTTCAGTATTTACTGCCAATTCCCTATACAACTCTGTCATTTTTTCTGAGCGTTTAATGTATTCTTTGTATATTTCAGTCATGGATGTAACATAAGTAATATATTCAGTATACATTTCGCTCCAAGCAATAGGTGAGTTTTGTTGCCACCAATCCATAATCGATCTAAATTGATTAGGATAATTCGTGTTTGGCATTAAATCGTTTTTGTTGTCGTTTTTTCCCTTGCCTTGATTTTCCATAATAATCTCAGATACTCATTAATCAGAGCTCTAATATTTTACGGTTATTGGTCGAATTGTAATTTGACTAGGCTGTATAGGATTTTATAAGAAAGTTTTTATAAAGCTCGATTGCCCAACAGGTGAATATTTCCTATATTCTCAAACTTTAAAAACATATACAATTTCAAGTTAAAACGAAAATCATCAATATTCATCATTTTTTTAGCGGTTATAATAAAGAATATCTAGTATATAGGCCCATATGTTATTCGGGTTAGGTGGAAATCACGGTTTTTATAAGAGTGTAATGACTCATCAATCTAGGTTGTATCACCATGATCTGTATCTATGTCCAAAGAATCATCAAACCATTGAGTAAGGAATATTAGCCAAATCATGATCCATATCATCATAAATGTTCGGACATGAAGTATTACACAAACTTATTAATCTAATGATATCAAAAAGATCGAAATGAAATTTATGATGAAAAATAATTATGTTTTAGCATTGATTCTTGGATTGGTAACCCTGCCTTCTTTGGCTACGATCTCTCAATGCGCCCAGGCTTTTGATAACACCAATCCCTCTCAAGTTGTAAATTTGGGCAAGCCATTTCTCGTAGAACATTACCAGACTACGCCAGAGGAACCAGAAACTGCAAACACTAGTATTTCCGCAGATTTTACAGGTGAGGGAATAATTAACGATACAGTAAACATAAGTGCTCAGGGAAATGGCAGTGAAACCTTCAGAAATAATGACACATCCTATATTCAAGGAAAATCAAAGTATGTTACTGAGAATAAAGATATAGCAACGTATGACTTTTATGCGATTGGCAATTACAACCCAGATGGTAGTTTTGATAGCAACGGAATAGCAATTTTTGATGAAGGTGCTACAGGTGAACTCTCTTTTCTGAGTAATTCGGTAGGGATTTATAAGGATCTAGTCGACAAAAATGGCACAGGTACATTTCTTATGTGGCATTGGAGATAATAATAGTTGAGGAAACAATATCGGATAAACACGAGAAATATATTTGTACTAAGACTTTTAGATATTTGCCCAGGACTTTGGTAGTTGACATTAATAAAACATTTGAAGATTGACCAAACACCTAATTTTTAGTTGATAATCAGATAATTAATCAACTGGCTCATCACAACAGAATCTAATTCTAAATTTTCTGTGTCTAAGTTAAAGATATGAAAAAATGGCTTGGATAGCAGTAATGCATTTGGATGAAATTCATCATTTTTGATTAACATATAATAAAAAGTTTGATAAAATAAACATATGTCTGAATTTGATAAAACAATGGATATCATTTTTGGTAGATGGAAAAGCCAAATACTATATACAGGAGCCAAATTGGGCATATTTGATTACCTAACAACAAATCCTAAAGAAATAGGTCAAATTGCAAAGGATTTGAATCTGAATAAGCCAATGGCATACCGTATTCTTAGGTCAATCGCATCTTTGGGTTTTCTAAAGGAAGATAAGGACGGCCATAGATTCTCAATCACCACTTTAGGAGAACTCCTAAGGAAAGATCATCCTCACACCCTTCAAGGAGTTCTGCTACTAGAGGAAGGACCAGAACATTACCAAATATGGAAGCATTTATCAAGAATCATTAAAGATGGAAAACAAAATGCATTTAATTCAGAATATGGAAATAATATTTTTGAATATGCAGGCAATAATCCAGAATATTCTAAAATCTTCAATTATGCAATGAGCAGCTATTCGGCAATGCATACTGCCATGGTATTAGAGGCACTAGCTGGATATGACTTTTTCAATATTTCTAATATTTGTGAAATCGGTGGTGGTCAAGGACATCTCTTAAGTCATCTGCTATCAAAATATAATCACTTCAATGGAACGATTTTGGAACTGGAGCCTGTCGTCAACAATCAAGATTCATCCTGGCCTAATAAAATGGGATTGCAGGATCGTTGTAAATACGTTAGTGGAAACATGTTTGAACAGGTCCCATCAGCAGATCTCTATATAATGAAAATGATTCTTCATGATTGGAATGATGACGAGTGTATAAAAATACTTTCAAATATTCACAACTCTGCATCTGACAAATCCAAAATATTAATTGTTGAACATTTAGTACCCGACCCAACTACATCACATTTTTCCAAATTATTCGATATTCATATGATGTGTGCTACTACCGGAAGAGAAAGAACGATCGAAGAGTATAAATCAATTTTAGCCCAATCCGGATGGAAATATATTCAAACTCATTACCCCAAATCTAATATGATTGGGATTATTGAAGGCGCTATAGCAAAATAATCACTGATCTAATTCAAAGTTTTTTCTTATTAATCTTTTGCAAGTAACGAACTAGAAATTTTAGACGAAAATTGTTATTTGCATTTGAAATAATATTACAAAATTTTTCTCCATTTCTAAAAGGCCAAAGAGGTGACAAAAAATAAGAAAATGGGATCTATCTCTACATGATTAACTTCCTGAAGTCATATTGATATTGTTTGTCATATCAGTATATTTTTTGGTAATTACACAGTCTTTGGTTTCTGAGTAGTCTATGTGACCAGAGCACCCTTTTGAGTATGAAGTTGTATAAGAATTCAAGAAGGTATCTTTGTTCTGATCACTCGTCTGAGATGTATCCGCAAGTATTGCATAAACACTTGCAGGTACGGCTTCGATTCGCCCAGCATCATTGGCGTAAGTGTAGCTCACTGATGGTATACCATCCCCATATTCATAATTTATTGTGATTGGAAAATCTGACGCATTTGCCTTCTTATTAATTGGGTTAATGACGTCAACTTTGATGAAAATGGTGGCATTGTCACCCTCATCTAAAAATGAAGGGAGTTCTGGTAATTCAGCTCCAACACTATAAGCCTTTTTAAGAATATTTATCAATTCTTCCTGAACTGCTACCCTTTCTTCATCTAATGAAGTGATGGATTTATTTTGTAAAGTAAAAGTATCATTTAGAAGAGAACTGGAGTTTTGATCCGATAACAATATATCTTCAGGTTCACTGTTACTGAAATTGGCAGTATCAGTCAAGCCTTGTCCAGGTTCACTGTTACTGAAATTGGCAGTATCAGTCAAGCCTTGTCCAGGTTCACTGTTACTGAAATTGGCAGTATCAGTCAAGCCTTGTCCAAACATTCCATCTAATTGTGAAAAAGAGGAGAGGGGTGAAGAGGAGGAGGAAGAGGAGGAGGAAGAAGGCGAACCACCTCCACTTCATCAAAAGGCCCAACAGGGGGCCTACCTTATTGAAAATGTCTGAAAGGGCCTGATCAGGACTTGCGGATTGGGTAGTGGATGACGGAAATGAGGATTGGTTATCAAAGCTACCGGCACCAAAGGATTCGTTTGATTGTGAGAAAGAGGAGAGGGGTGAAGAAGAGGAGGAAGACGAAGAAATAGCCCCCACTCATCAAAAGGCCCAACAGGGGGCCTACCTTTATTGAAAATGTCTGAAAGGGCCTGATCAGGGACTTGCGGATTGGGTAGTGGATGACGGAAATGAGGATTGGTTATCAAAGCTACCGGCACCAAAGGATTCGTTTGATTGTGAGAAAGAGGAGAGGGGTGAAGAAGAGGAGGAAGACGAAGAAATAGCCCCACTCATCAAAAGACCCAACAGGGGGCCCACCTTATTGAAAATGTCTGAAAGGGCCTGATCAGGACTTGCGGATTGGGTAGTGGATGACGGAAATGAGATTGGTTATCAAAGTTACCGGCACCAAAGGATTCGTTTGATTGTGAGAAAGAGGAGAGGGTGAAGAAGAGAGGAAGACGAAGAATAGCCCCACTCATCAAAAGACCCAACAGGGGACCTGCTTCATTGAAAATGTCTGAAAGGGCCTGATCTGAGGTTAGCGAGGATGGAGGGTAAGATTGATCACTTGTATCATTTGTGGCAGAGCTAGGAAATGACGATAGAAAAGATGAGGTTGGGGTTGAGAATGAATCATTCTCCAAGATGTTTGTACTATTTCCATCAGAATTAGTTACCTCAACATTTGTATTAGAATCTGGAACGAGGTTTTCATTAATGCCACCTATACTGGATGTATCCAGGTTCGAACCTAGATCGGGGGAAAATTCAGAATTCTCAACAGTTATTTCCCCCCTAATATGACTCCATGCTGGATCATAATAAGAATACAATCCGGGTTTATCAAAGGTTACAGTATAATTTTCATTTGTAGCAAAGAAGTCACCATAAAATATGTTATCTGGACCTTCTTCTGGGGTTCCAGAGACCAACATGTGAGGAGAAGAGTCTTTATTGACCCAAGTAACATTAGTTCCTGCGGGAACAGTAACATTGGCAGATGAGATAGGATTCTGGCTGTCGCTGTTAGTTGCACCAGGATTCAACACTATTGTAGAGTTACTTTCTTGAGCCCTCACATTTAATTCATTGAAACCTAGGATCAAAATCGCGAGAAATATCATGGGTATTATTATTTTTCTCAATTTTATGTTTCATCATAAAACATGCAGCTATATAATCATGATCATTATTAGCATGATGGCATACTTCATCAAGAACAGTTGGATGGGATGAATATATTTAATACATTTCGATTAAAGAACTAAAAAAGAACCACATAAAACTATATGAAATTAATTGTTGTTATCAAAATAGTTCGATCTATTATAATCTTTCCCTCTTGCATTATGAATCAAACCCCCAATGAATGATTGCATATTTGCCTAAGATTTCAGAACATCTGATATACCATTTTCATAAAAGAAGATAATTAATTCGAGAAATATATGCTCGAGAGAGCAGGATATTTACGAGTTCTAATATTTCATTACACAAAAGACTTGACCGGAAATTCAACATCAATGATTGAAATTTTTGTTCTACTGGATTATTCTGCCAACGTAATATGAACTACGATGAGCCCTGTGAATGTTCCATTACACCGCCGTTGGCTGCATAATAATAAATCAGAAATTTTGTATTTTGAGTCGGGTTCTCCTAGGCTATCATTGTATTTATCGTTACTAAAATATACATGATGTTTTGTGGAAATCAGGAACTTACCCATATGAATTTGATAATTTGATTGCTTAAGAAATGAATCGTTTTAGGGCTACTGCCTAAATGTATTTGAGTTATAAATTACTTTTAAGAATTATCACCTTTTTGCTGCTTACTGAAAAATTCGGGAAATAACCTTTGATTTTTTTAAATTGGGTTTTGACACTTTTTTTGATGATGAAGTTACCTAAATTTGCCCCCAACTCTTAAACAATATCGTTACCCAAACAATATATCTGATCGTTGGAATAAAGTACTATAGGATGTAAGGATTAGTAGTTTCTTATTTTAAAATTCAAAAGTTCTTCAAATCCTAGTATCATAGGTGAGAAATCACCATTCGTATTAGAGGAATCAAGATCTAGATCTTATCGAACAAGTAAAGGTTTAGGAGCCAAGATATTTAGTCTCAAGGTATTTAACAAAGTAATCGGGGTTATAGCCTTCATTCAGGCTCCTATCAAGAAGCACTTTGGGGGCATAAGCAGATCCGTATTGGTGTATTTTCAATTTTAGCCATTTTCTGATAGGATTAAAATTACCCTTCTTGATATCTTCCTCATAGTTTTCCAGATCTTTGCGCATCTTTGAAGCAATGATTGCCGAAACCAAGTTTCCTAGAGTATATGTCGGGAAATAACCAAAGAGGCCACTGCTCCAATGTGTATCTTGCAGCATTCCCTGTGAATCTGTTGGTGGTCTCACTCCAAGCAGCTGTTCCATTCTATCGTTCCAGAATTCAGGAATCTCGGAGACACCGAGCTCATCTCCAAATATTTTTTTTTCAATCTCATATCTTATTGCTATATGTAAATTGTAAGTCACTTCATCGGCGTCAACTCGAATGAAATCAGCCTTGACATTGTTAAAATAAAGGTACAATTCGTCATTTGTGGTTTGGTTTGCAAAATTTACTTGTTTTCTAATCAATGGACCTATCAATTGAACAAAGGGTAAACTTCTGCACACAATGTTCTCCCAAAACCTTGATTGAGATTCATGAAGTCCAAGTGAAGATCCGCCTTCAATAGGAGTAAAGGATAACGACTGATCACATTGTAGGTTATATAGGGCATGGCCTGCTTCGTGAATGGTACTGAATATTGACTTTTTGAAGTCAGTTCCTTCGTAGCGAGTAGTTATTCTGATGTCGTTGAGACCCATGGTCTCAGTGAAAGGGTGAGTGGAGACATCCATTCTGAAACGTTTCATATCGTATTGTAGAAGGGTCAAAATATCACGATTGAGTTCGTCCACTTTTGTAATATCATACTTTGATTTTGCAAGTTTGTTCTCTATGCAGAACGGGCTCTTTGAATCTACGAGTTTTTTTACAAGTTTTTGAATACGAGGGGTCAATTCACCAAATATTTTATCCAAGTCATTGACAGTAAGCTGTTCTTCGAATGTATCCAAAAGTGCATCATATGGATGCTTTTCATAACCTCTCTTTGCAATAATTTGCTTCTTTATTTCGATCATTTCCTTCAAGTGAGGTTCATATAGCTTAAAATCAGACTTGGCCCTCGCTTCCCTCCATGCCATGTTTCCTCTTATCCTCACCAAAGACTCTGCTTCAGTCAATTCTTTGGGTATCTTGATCTGCTTAGTTATTTCCCTATCAAGTACTCTTACAACGCCCCTCTCTAAGTCACCAAGGCTACCCTGCTTCTTTGCTGACTCAACGAGCCCGATAAATTCTTTATTTAATAAGAGATCTTTGTGCAACATGTTAAGTTGAGAATCTGCCACTCCTCTTTCCTCTGTTCCTCCTCCTGGCATGTAGGTCTCAAAGTCCCAACCCATTAGAGATATGGCATGTTTTAGCGACCAAATTGGTTTATAAGCATCGAGAATCTGATTCATGACGGGGTTCTCGCATCTCATTTCATTATACCTTTCATGGATTCAATCGCATCGGTAAATTAATCCTTGCTAGCTAAAGCTTCATCTGAAAAATTGATAACTGTATTCGGCAAAAAGTGAATGTTAAGGGAAAAACTGCATGCTTAAATGGTTACGGAATGATTTTTGATTTGAACTTTAATTAGAATATGATGTAGCATAAGAAAATGTTCAACTAGAGATATGTGTGCAGAATAAACAATTTACGACCTAAAAAAGACCAGACAGAGTTGTCTGCCGTAAAAAAAAATTCGAATATAACCACAAGAATTGCCTATTTTTCTTTAGATATTATATTCAATATTATCCTTGACAGTTCTTCTGGAGCTGTGATCATAACATCGTGACCCCTTTTGAGTTCATAACAATCCCATTTGCACTTTTCTTCCTCATTTTGTCTTTGAAACATGCCTTCTCCAAACTCTGCTGAAGTAATGAATGCCTTTGGGATTTTCATTGTTTGTTTGTTTTGAACTACAATAGGTTGGGTATGTGTATGCCATGGCATAGGAACAAGTTTCGGTTCCACCCATTCGATATCCTTTATATCCGAGAGACCAAATTCATCGGGTGTATAAGACCTGACAAGCCAAGGTTTACCTTGATCTTGCATGATTCGTCCTTTGTATAGATCCAATAGTCCAGGAACAAGATCAAAAGCTGTTTTTCCATCTTGGGGAATATAAGCATCGAGATATATCAATAGTTTAATTTTGTCAGGAATCATTTCTGCTACTCCACTTATTACCATTCCTGCATAACTATGACCAACCAGAATCACATCAAAAAGATCTTCATACTTGAATACTTGTAAAATGTCTTCTATATGAGTATAGAGATCAGTCGTTTCATTTGCAAGGTGGCTTCTTTCACCTAACCCGGTAAGGGTTGGTGAATAAATATTGAATTCATTAGAATCAAAATAGGGTAATATTTTCTTCCAACACCAGCCCCCGTGACATGAACCATGAACAAATACAATATTATGAGGTTTAGATGTAACCATAACTTTTACAGCCATATCAAGCAATTAAAATTGTTAGATTTGCTTCAATGCGATCTCAACCATTACTTTGTTTGCATAAATATTTTACTTAAATTCTCGTCTTTCTTGAATAGAGAGGGGGACAGAAATAGCGTTACTAATCTTAGTATTTTTAGAATCTTCTTTTAGTCGTAAGAGCAGATAACTTGTAATACTCAATATTGTAACAAGATGAGAGAAATCAGCATGTTTATTAGAGTTTTACTAAAAGGTTTGATGCAGGGTTCGATGGAAATTATGTGGGGATCCAAATGAGTTTGAAAACAGTTAAAGAGAATTGATCATTGGTATAATATTTAGTTATAATAGCCAAAAGTCATAAGAACTATTAAATTTACTGAAAAATTATTAGTTAGGCGTGATGGATAGCAATATCCATTTAGATTGGGCTATGTCAATTGGCGCATAGGATACAGACATGTTTCTGCCATTAATTAATTCCGACATGGATCCTACTTGACCGCTTTTGGCTTTTTCAATGCTCTGAAGGCCCTTGAATGTTTCTAGTTTACTCGTGTTAGATTCTGAATCAGATATTTCAGTACCGTTATTATCCACAAGTACTAGCCTAGTATTATTCAGATCTAAGGATTCTGATTTTATCAAATTATCAAATTGCTCCAAGTTGAATCCTAGTGCTAGTAATCCTATAATAGTATTATTTCCTGTCTCACCTGAAAAAATGGGACTAGCTAGCACAACTAGCGGTTTACCAGTTGAAGCTGCAGTGATAACGTTGCTCAAATATGGATGTTTAGATTCTAATGCGCCTATAATGTGATCTCTATATCCGTAATTGTAAGCAGAACTGTTTGTCTGAGACGGAAAGTAAGGTTCACTAAAATAAGTATCTCCATTCGGAAAAGTCATACCGATGAATGACAAGTAGGTATTGGTTTCAAGGAGGCTTTTGGCTTCATTTCTTTTGTCTATATCCTGATCGCTAGGTATCCCGCGATACTTTTGTTGCATATCAGCTGTGAGATTTGATAAAGGAAAGCTCCCAAAAGAATTAGTTAAATTCATCGATTGATAGGCAATATCCATTATTTTTGCAATTTCTCTTTCCAGTGGTTGGTAAACCGTGGCGAGCCCAAGGCTGTCTAAAAGTTTCATATTTGTATCATTTAGCAGTCCAGATCCGGTAGGATTGGAATTAATAAACGTATTACTCCTAGACGAGGATTCAGTAGCTTGTGAAAATGCGTTTATTGTAGATGACGATACAAATAGAATCATAATTGATCCGACTAAGAGAATAGATAATAGTAGGAATCCTGATGGAAATACTTTGAGCATCACATTAATTATTTACTGGATATTAATAAGAATTGAGATTCTCATTAGATACTGTTAAGAAGAGTGTAATAGAGACAGATATATGGTTAAAAATCTTTTTGTTTGTATTTGATGATGACTACCATCTTGGATCATTTGGGAGCATAAGATATTGTAAATAATATTTTCGGTTTAAGTTTTTGGAATCTCAGTTATATTGCAAATACACTTAAAGAGATCAGCATGTGTTGAAGATGGTTACTTCTGCGACAATCAATTCCACCTTATCTTTTTATTCATGGATATACAATAGGTATTAATGGATATCTATTTAGATACTTATCGGACCAAACGCTTGTTTTTAAATATTGACTTGCTTATTTATAGCACTGGTGGGAATATCTGATGGAAATGAAACTTGAATTGGTTGCAATTCCGGTAACAGACGTGAATCGTGCACGTGATTTTTATAAAGATAAAGTAGGTTTTAATTTAGACCATGACCATACGGTGAACGAGAGCCTACGTTTTATTCAGATGACACCACCGGGTTCTGCATGTTCAATTTGCTTTGGGATTGGTATTGCAGACAGTATGAAGCCCGGTAGCATTAAGGGTTTACAAATGGTAGTCAAGGATGCTCAGGCCGCTCATGATGAACTTAAAAAGCGTGGAGTGGATGTTACAGATGTCGATACCCAAGTTTGGGGAAAATTCATTTATTTTAATGATCCGGATGGCAATGCTTGGGCCCTTCAAGAATTACCTCCACGTGGTCAATTTAAAGTGTAGTGAGAAGAAAAATTACTCAGGCTAGGCTCAGGTTACTGTAGGAACGACGTTCACCAAAATATCTAGAATTCGTGGTTTTTTCTTAACTTTTAATACTTGAGAAAGTATGAATTTATTTATATCTTACATCGTTACTATAATAACAAAATGGATCCTTTGCAAAATTCCTTCATTATACATAAACTAATCGAAAAATAAATAAGAAATTATTATGACCAATTAGTTATAAATCATGTGTAAAAAAGTACCTAAAGGATTAGTATTAATTTTGGTTATTACGGTATTTTTGACAGTGTTATCGTATATGGTACAGATCTCACATGCCCAATCGAACACAGATTTCGAAAACACCATGCTAAATATCCATAACCAAGAACGCGCTGCCGTTGGAGTTCAGCCGCTGACGTGGAGCAACAGTCTCGCGGCCGACTCCCAGAGTTGGGCTAATCATTTGACGACACTAGGGCTTAGATGCGATGACCAACGATGCGATGCTACTCCCCACGGCGCTAAAAACGAGAACATTGCTTCAGGGGTCGCTGGCCTCAATTCACCTACTGAACTAGCCCAATTGTGGGCTAACGAAAAGTCGAAATATGACGCCGGGCAACGTTCTGGGCCAGGGATTGGTCATTACACTGCGATGGTCTGGCAGAACACCCATGAGGTCGGCTGCGGGTTCTCCAGCGCCGGTGGAATGAACTTTCTAGTGTGCCGCTACAGCCCACCGGGCAACATTCCGGGGCAGACACCATTTGGATAAGGTGTCAAGTCATGGTATATGTTTCTGTGCTTCCTGTTTAAGATGTGCGGTCATCAGAAACTAGTGGAGATGTAGAGGAAAACCTATAACGTTCTTGGCCATACTTAATTTTCTATAACAATTTATTTATCAACTGTGCTCTCAATAAATACACATTAGAATTTGATGAGTGATTATCAAATCAGTCACTGTATCAGACTAAGGTGGGAATTCATCACACGATATCATGAGGTACCCCCTTTCTTTTCAACTGCAGCGTCAATTTTTTTATCCAAAATAAGTATTTGATCAAGAAGTTTTTCTTGATGTTTTTGGAATTGTTGAATTAATTCTAAGATGGTGTCATGTCTTTCATTCAACTCTTTTAGCCTTTTGAGGTTTTCTTCCTGTTTAAAAGTAGACTTTTTCTGTAGGGCGTATACCAACCAGCTTATGAATGCACCAACTATGGCACCTAAAGCAATACTAAGATAAGTGCTAGAAGCATTTGTCATATCAATGCAGCCTTTTGTCAATTCAGGCGTACAACCCCACGGCGCAACAGTAGAATTAAGAGCATTAGAATCACGACTTGATATATCGACCTTTTCACTATTGGGATTATATTCGAATAGCAAAGGGTGATCTCCAACATCTATACTAGCGACTAAAGTATCAGCTGAGACAAGATCTATATTCACTAGAAAATTAGATAGAAGCATTATGAAAACTAATGATGGTACTACTATTATAGACAATATTTCTCCCTAGTTGATTTTACAAATAATACCCTGCCAATAAACGGTTAGGAAGAATATTAGAGAATTGTGTATGATAGAACTCATACCTTCACTAGTTAGACTTAATTTACTATTTTGACAATCCAGTGACTTGGTCGTTGCATCCAGCATTGACCTTAAACTAGTATCTGTCAGAACACTTTGCAATACATATCTGCCTATGACCAAAACAATTGCACTTAGTGGTTTAGAAAAGGTCGTCATCAAAACAACATACGGCAGAGTGAGTAGACTACCTATTATTACTAAATACTCAATCCAATTATTGATGTGTTGGTTTGTAAATGATTCGGAAAGTCACATGCCCTCTTCTTGTTATTCTTGATCCAAATACTATTCCTACTCAAAAGTTTGGAATAATGAAATAAAGTCAATAGAGTAGACCTAATAATTGAATCCATTTTTTGCTCGAGTTCTGTATGTAGTGATTCAAGTTATAAACAGATTCCGTCATTTATTCTACCAATGTAATACAGCGAAGAGAATAAAGAGACTAATATGATTGGAGGCTTCCACAGAAATCAAAAGGATATTCACTTGAGTTTCACAACGGGTTTAACTTATCGGAGTCATTGTGGGTATTGGATTGACAACTTGATAATTTTATTATATTTGGCAAATAAAATTTCATTTCCAATAGTCTGATTTTATCGTAGTACTACATCGGGCGGCATAATTAATATCCGTTGTTAAATTATTATTTGATTATAAAGAGATGTATTAATGAATTGTCCGTAGTAAGAATAATGTAAAGGAGCATTAGATCGGATCTATTTATTCAGACAAGAACTTGTTACTATTGTCACTCATATTGCTAACTAACGGGCTGTATCCAAAGTACTATCCACCTATTTTGGAGCGCATCCATTGGATAGTATGCCACTAGCATGTTATCTGGGCCTACAGTCTCCACAATGGAACCGAACTTTCCTTCATTAGCATTCTGGAAACTCTTTAGATTAGAAAATGTTTCACTACTGTTTGTAAAAAGTCTCTTATCAGAATCGGCTATCTTTGTATCGTTGGAGTCAACGTATACAATTCGTTGATCTTGAGATAAATCTAAGGATTGAAGTTCCTTGTTCAAAACGCCTAATTCTATAGATCCAACCAAAACTCCTGCTAAAACTCCGTTGTTCTTTTCGGTAAATACTGGTACTGCTACAATAGCACGTTTAACGCCCGAAGATGTGGAAGTAATTATGTCTCCAAGATAGGTGTCATTAGTAGCAATCGCTCCTTTAAAGTAATCTCGGTAAGCAAGATTATTTTTAGTCTGATTGCTTTGCAAGGCATAAGGTTCCATGAAGTAGGTATCACCATTAGGCATAATGAATGCTATTCCAGCAATTTCATCATAGTGGGATAAGATTTCCCGTGCAATGTTTCTTTTTTGTAAATCTGAGTCTGGTGGAATTCCATGGAGGGTTTCCAGTGTAGTATTCAACAAGCTCACATTAGGTACACTTTTCATTTCCGGTAAGTTGCTTGCAAATTCCAACATAGAAGCTACGCCATAAAGTCTGTTTTCTAGACTATTAGTTAGTACATTTAAGCTTAGAAGATGATTATTAATTGGCTCATTATGTGAATTAACTTGGGTTTGATCCAAATTTGAAGTTGCTGAGCTTAATAAAGTGTCTGCAGGGACAATGGTGAGTGCAAACAACAAGATGATTGCAAATATTCCTATAAGCAATTTAGTACTCAAATATACTCTTCCTAAAATACCAAGAACGCCTTTATTATACATCACGATTAATTATCTGTGACTTACTATCATAATTTCAATAACAATAATTCTCATACGTTATGGAAATACACAGTAACAACACATTCTCAAATCCCATGTTGCCCTACCCTAGAAGAACTTTTCCATCTAAGCACTATCATAAAAAAAAGGAAAGATTCCGATTATATCATATTAATGGCGTTAGGTAGTAGATGTTATGTTAAATTTTCTTGAAGATATCTTTTCAACCTTACCGCGTCTAAATTATTAATTCGTATATCGTTTTTGTAAACATCCTTTTTGCCTTTGTAGGCATGCATTCTAACAACAGCAAAATCTTCCTGTGATTGTGAGGATTGTGGAATAGTATTTAGCACCTCCATTCTCAATTCTGGACCACGAGTCCTCATTCCCCCTTTCACTGCCTCTGCATAAACAATATTATCATTATTACTATCTTTGTGAGGTTTGACGAAGGATAAATCCCGTCTATTGATGCGATCCTCAACCATGATTCTTAAATTATTCTCTATAGAATCATGTTCAAATTTCAATACATATTTTTCAAGACCTTCAACTAAAAGTTCGTTTCCTATTTTATCATTACCATTATATTTTTCCAAAGGTTCTTCAAATTGCGTTTTTGAGTGCCACAACATCCCCTCTTTGGCTACTGTTATTTTAAAAGAGTAAAGATTTTCTGCGCCTGATATAGGACCACTAGAGTCTACTACTTTTTGTAGTTCTTCTGATGTCATAGGTTTTGTGGGTCCTCTGAACCATTGATTTTTAGCATCTACAAGATCTGCTAACCCACTATAGTGTACTATATAACTTTCTTTAGCATTCCATTGTCTTATTAAGGAGTATGCATCGGAAACAGAGATCATTCCTGTTTCTGGATGCGGATTATAACTGTTAGCACCTAGTACAAGAAGATCAGGATTCCAGAGTATTTTTTCATCTACGTCTACAAGAGAAAGAAAATCCCATCCAAATACTATTTTTACATTGTCTATATCCACTACATAAATGACAGAACCAGCAGGAGTATTACTACCATGGTCTGCCAAAATAGGAGTTATTGAAAGATTATCAACTTTAAAGTTATTATTTGGATATATTACATTCACAGAAACAGTATTTTCATTTATTACTGAAGGTGAATTTGATGAAATCATAGATGAGAGTTGAGGAAACTTTCGAACAATCTGCCCATAGCATTCTTCTGTACAGAAAATTTGTAAATTCTTGGAATTATTTGTAATTTTTTCTACTAAAGATGGTAGTTCTGCTATATGATCATCATGTGAATGAGTTATCAAAAGTGCATTTGGAAGGTGGGAGTCTGATAAGTATGATGATCCAGATCTAAGACTAGAGAATCCTCGCTCGATGCTTGAAATAACTCCATGGCCAACATCCACAAGTACATGAGACGCATATTGATCACGTTCATTTTTTGAAAATATGGAACAAGATGTGTTTGATACTATATTCTGTCCCCTTACTTCAAAGATTCGTTCAGCGTTTCCTACTTCTCCCAATTCAGAGATATTTGGATTTACTCCATTGATCCTTACAGTAATTTGCATATCATATTATGATAACTTCCTTTATAAAGATCAAAATGGAATTTTTGACCATAATGAAAGTTACATTTCTACCGGTTCATTTCATGCAGGTTATATCTATGCCCGCCGAGTATAGCGGCACACTAAAACGTCTGCTCCGCCAGATTGAGCGAAAGGACGCCGAGTGTACTTGCAGTCGCACAACCAACCTCGGTCGTGACCGGAGAAACCATCTGTCCATTATGTCCAGACCCTGGCTGAAAAGTGCCCTCATAATCGCTTTTTTCCCGGGACCATATTTGCTGCATCTGATCTGGCGGTGCGGGGTTCATTACCTTATGCCCTCGTACTCCGATGTTATCACCCGTGTTGGAGTTTTGGTTAGGATCGTAAGCATTTAATTCAACGATTACTTGGAGAGTAACCAGATGATCAGCCCACGTCTGGGCATCAGCAGCGAGTGTATTTCTCCAGGTGAGGGGTTTATCTCCAACTTCAGCACGCTCTTGGTTGAGTACGCTTAGGATACTATTGGAATCCACCCCTAGTGCATTCCCAAAATTGTCACACTCAGTTGATACAATAGATGATGCATTGTTATTATCAGTAGGTCCGCTAGATTATGTGTCGTGGTTCTAATTGTTATAAAAACCGGTTCAAATACTGAACAAACTTCTTTTAATCCTTATTTGACAACTCTTATTTTGGTTTATTAATCATCATATCTAATTGATCCAAAAGGTTGTCAATCATAGTGAGATAATCATTAACTTGATCAAATTTATTACGGGGTAAGAGTTTGCAGCTAATACAATCACTTTCATCAATCCTTGGTAAGAGTAATCCTGAATAGAAAAAATCTACTCCATAAATATTCGACTTATCTGTTTTTGAGAAATTCAGCTGAAGCATCAACTGCAATATCACAAAGTTTACCACGGCCTTCACATTCATGATAAAATTTATGTAAATATATGAGGTCATACAAAATTCATAATTACATTGTTAGTTAGTATTATACAATGAAATTTATAAGTAGGTAAATTGGGGATGAAGTATATTTTTTGAATTCATAAACGATACATGTCATTCCAAAGATAATTGACATCAACATACCAAAAGACTACGTTGAAATCATTTAGATATTGGGTATACACATTATATATTCTCGTGTCAAAGTTATGATAACATGACTTTTTGAGGTATTTTTGATATCATTCCTAATGGTTAGTTTTTCAATGTTAGGAGTATTCTCACTGTATCCAACAACAGTAAATGGAAGAGGACCAGCGATTCCGGATTCACCTAAACCCCCAAAGCATGAACATAATTCATCAGCAGAATTTTCTAATCGTACACTAGCCGTAGAAAATATTACAATCACTCAATAGAATCTGTGATCCTCAACTAAGGATAAAACAGGTGATAGATTAGTAATCAGATCTAGTCTATACTATAGAACAAAATCATCAAGATAAAATTAAGATCCTGGTTCGATCAAATATCACCTTTGATAGTTCTCTAGGAAATGAACTTGATGAAAATAAAGACTAGTATTTTTCTATTTTTATGTCTTTTATGATAATTACACTCCTTATTGATATGATAAATCTCAAGTTCAATTTATGGGAACCACCTAATGAAATTCGAGTCCCACAGACGCAAACGTCATGATTTCCTTTATTTGCAATCAATACTACTCAGTCATTATTATCACGGTAGCAATCATTATCTGCGTAGTGATAGCTTCACTAAGTATGACCCATCCAAGAATGACCGCAACTACAGGACTTACATAGGCAAAAGTATTGGCCAATGATGCCGATGTATTTCTAAGAACCCAAAAGAATCCAGCCCAGCCTGCAGAACCTACAGTTATGAGATATAACAGCGAAGTCATGGATTCCATAGAAATTGCAGATTCATGAAAATTCTGTAATTCGCCAGTAGCAATACTCAATATAATTAAGAACAATCCACCTACAAACAACATCATACCAGTCGAAACGAGTACATTAAGAGGCAGATCCGCCTTTGATGAATATAAAGATCCTATTGACCAACTGAGTGCAGCTACGACTAATGCGATTACACCAATAAATTCAAATTTCGGATTGGTAGAATCCAATTCTACAAATTGTGCTGCCAGAGAAGGAAGTATCAATATCACAAAGCCTATAGAACCTATAATAACCCCAAGGACAGTAAATCTCTTCAGGCCTTCCCCATACAGTATTTTTCCAAGCAGCAATACCCAGATTGGGACCGTAGAAAATAAGAGAGCAGTAAAACTAGACGAAAGATATTGTTCTCCCCATGTCAATAGTCCCTGTCCCCCAAGTATCAATGCAGTGCCTATAATTGTTGCCTCCTTCCATTGCCTCTTGTTAAGAATTGATACAAGTTTGAACCGACGACTAACATCGGTATTTTGATTCTGATTAGTCTGATTGTTATTGTTTTGCGAAGGAAGCATGATGTATATCAGGAGAAGAAGCCCTCCGGATGATACATACCTTATTCCAGACATTAAGAAGGGTGGTATAGTATCAATAGCAATTTTTATACTGATATACGTAGATCCTATAATTACCCAAAGTAATACTAATACCAACCAAACCTTTAGCTTAGCCATAGATCGATACCCTTGATAACCAATGAGTTCAATTTTGATCTGATTCTAGAATTTGTTTATATATATTAGTTGTTATGCAACGACTAAAAACCAGACGGAATCGCAGTAAGGTAGCAATGAAGCGAGATACAGAAAGTAATGCTTGCCTTCATAAATCCACGATGCTTCAAAAAAATTACAGACCGTTGAAGTGATTTACACTTTAGTGTAGACTCTTATCTGATATCTACATCTTTATACTTATGAACTACAAAGACAGTTTTATCAGAATTTAATTAGAAATGCTTTTCAATTCTGTCGAGCCTAAGGAATATTAAATTTTAGTAACAACATAACTATCCAGGTTCAGAAAAAATCCGGTAATTTTGTATGAGGACAATCATGGATGCAAATATGTGATCCTACTCCTATTCTTTGAGGTGGATCGTCAGAGCAGGATACCATCTTGGTATCTTAAAAGCAGACATTGATGAAATCAAGTAATAGAAGTTGGGTTTGTAGCAAACACAAATGCAAATCAATCTTTTTCGTCAAGAAAGTTTAGAAATTTAATATTCAAGAAATCCGGATCATTTTTGACATCGTTACTATAAATCCATGTTCCTGACCAAATCTTGAACTATCGTTTATGGTTTAGGCTGGTTGATGCATAAGTTCTTTGTTTTGTTTGTTCCTATCATTTTTGTATTCCCTCATATTTGCATATCGAAAATATAACTCCAATAACTCTCTAGGGACAAGGATATCCTCCTGTATTCTTTTGATGTAAAACCAACAAGACCAAATTAGACGAGATTATCTAACCATTCTTAAGAATTAGGTTCATTTTTACCGGCTTCATTTTTGAGCGTGTAGATGCAAAGTTGTTTTATTTTTCTTTCAGGTTTTTTGAAAATATATCTATCATAGTATGAAAATGTTAGTCTCCTACATTTCAAGAGTCTATAATCAACATCTCATTTTCTACAAATGATATTTTTTGATTTTAGAAAACTATCTAACTATATCCTTTTCATAAGAACTAAAATTTTCGATAGCATATCTCATAACCTTGCGCGGTATAACTGCCCTGTGCAGAATCAAGAAATTGATTTCGGAGTTTTTATCCCTCTTCCCTATCTCTCTTAACATCCAACCAACAGCCTTTTGAATCATATCTTCGCTATCACCTAGCAATAGTTTGGCGATCCTGTAGGCAATATCAAATTTGCCCTTACTGATAAATTCATAAGTACTAACAATTGAAATTCGCCTAAACCAAATATTATTTGATTGAGCAAGTTTAGTCAGCAAGTTCACATGCAAAGGATTATCCATTAGATAAGCCCCTATTATATTACGACATGAGGTATCAACCAAATCCCAATTATTTACTTGTATGATGTTCTTTAAGTCTGTATAGAATCTAAATATATCATCCCTCTCACTATGGATTTTGGATTTCTGAAACTTTCGGACTAAAATGAGTAATGATAACATTCTTTCCTCATGAAATTTGGAAAACAGCATTAATTGAAGCTGATTAAGATCTATATCTTGGAATCTGGAGCTCAGATTCCTTAGTTGGGGTATACTTATACCCAGAAAAACATCTGCTTCTGCATATTGTCCTTTTTTGGTTTTAAAATACCGTTTAATGGATCCAATCTTTTCTTCAGTTCCCAACGAATACAACTCAGTTTGTATAGTCTTTATATCGAGCAATGCCTATCATACTTACTGGTTCAGCCAATATATTTATTCAAAATTACTGTAATACAGGTCTTGTAGCTCCCTTTTAAAAATTCAAATATATGATAACTTTTCACCCTTTTCTTGCTGTCTCCAGGGCTTCATATTACTGTAGTAAGAGAGTGTTTGTCTTCTGCATAATTCATTTTGAAATCAGAAAGAGCATTAGAAGAGGATATTCGCCTTTCTAGACATGGCAATGACATGGATCCCTTACCCCTTGAGTTGACACAGGATCTCGTAATCGTATT
>JARFXS010000191.1 GCA_029194465.1 Candidatus Nitrosocosmicus sp. | reverse complement strand
ACTAGAGTATTCAAATTTTCTTAAATTGTGGGAATCAACTGCTGATATCGAAAAACTCACGATGGAAAAAAGCTAAAATCTGACAGATCATTCAAGCAAAATCCTGCCGGATAGTGCGGGCAAACGGTGCTTAATAAGTTTGAAACTAAATGCATTTTAGGATCCAGGTATTTCCGGTATTCAATATGGGATATATGGACTTGATGAGTAATGTGGACAACATAGAACTCCTTGGGGGTATGATAAGACACTTGGTTACAAATCGTGGTAAATTGGATACAGTCTTTGATCTTGAGGACGGGTTCCGTGATACGATTTGGATGAAGAACTGTATAGAAAGATTACGAGAAGATCCTGAATCTGCGAAGATGTTTGAAGAAAGATATATGGGGGCAGAATATGAACTGGATGAAATGTTGAATTTACCAAAGGGTTCTCTAGGTCATACTTACGCAGTTTTGATGAAGACGATGGGTTTCGAGCCTCATTTTTATCAATCAAGAGAAAGAACGTCTTTGGATAACGATACAGATTATGTAACAATGAGAGTTAGAAAGACTCATGATATGTATCACATAGTTAGCGGGTTTAATATGGCCATAGGAGAAATTGGAGCAATAGCACTAAATGTGACTCAATATTCTTATCCTGCTTTTATGCTAATTGACCTAGTTGCGGTAGGATCAGCATGTTTTCCGGGATTAGCAAGTATTCCTAATTCTGAAAAAATTCATTCATCTGCTATTTTTGGGACTTTATCAAAAGGAATCAAAATGGCACAAGAGTGCAAACCTCTTTTTCCCGTAAAATTCGAAGAGATGCTTGAAAAGCCACTTGATGAAGTTAGAAAGGAGTTGAATATCACACCTCTCAAAGAAGGTCCAAGTTGGTATCAATATCCAAAGATAAAAGAGGCAGGTATTTACTAGTTTTTTGGCACAATTACTTAATTTTTTTGTGTCGCTAAATATGGATTATCTTAAACTCACGAACGTTAATTTGTTGGTTAACCTTTATTAATTTGTTACTACATGATAGTGAAATTCTATTTGACTCTGGCTCCGCCTTTGGTGTTGATAATCGAGGTAATCTATCCAACCTATGATAAATTATCAATGACTTCGAAACTCCTTGGTGTGATACCCACTTATGATCCAAGGATGATATTGACGGTAAATTGAAGCGAAAACTTTACTATGAATACTGCCTGATCAATTCAGGAGACTCGAAGGGGCTTTTATAAAAGAATATGTTACAAGTATTTTGATAAACCAAATTGTATGAAAATAAAAAGAATATTAAGGCTCAATAATTTCGATGTCATTCCAACATCTCATCAACTAGGGAAAATACATGATAATTACTTAGAGAGTTTGCTGGCAGTCAGTACTATTTTGTTTTACGTTCGGTTAGTAGATTTCAGCAATATATCAAAGCTAAAGATCCAAAGTCTAAGCGATTTATTTGAGTTGCATCATCAAGAATATTTTCGTTACCTACTGATCCCAATTTCCAAAGTACTTGGCCAGGTTAAACTGAAGATAAAAGCCAAAGTTATCAATGAAACTATCATCTCAAAATCAATGCAAGGCTATAATCAAAGTAGATTTAGTTTTTAGACAATTTTGATCCAAGATCTTATTTGTTTTTATATCTTAAAATAAAATGTAACACTCATGAACAAGGAAGAGGTGGCTCTTAACATAATTTCTAAAGCTGTAAAGCAGGTCCAAAGTAATCCTCAAGTTGTAAGAGAAAATGGATGTGCGGCTTGCCATGTTCTGTTTGTATTGGCTGAAGAAATGAACGTAAGCGAGCAAGACGCTTCAGATTTGCTCTCAGAAGTTTTGAGCAAATCACCAAATCTAGACGATGAGTTTATCGCAATGGTAGAAAACATACATATGAAAAAAAGAATGATGGGAAATGTATTTGCGATTAAGACCAGAGAATCTAAGGACAAATACATTGATTCTAATTTTAAGAACACTATCTCTGAATTACATTCTGATTTGATAAATTACGGTCCAGATGTTACACTCCGAAAATTATTAATCTCATTGATATCATTAGAAATAGCAAAGAATATTGGAACCGACTACCATGCATCAACTGAAGAACTTTATCATTATATGAGAAGAAATCATCATGATGCAAATAAGGAATTGATGGTATTTATTTATCAACTATATCAAAGAATAATTAGTAAGAAAATCAATTACGATTAAAAACCTTTTTTGGTTTATATTGCTACTATACCAGTTAAATCATATTCTCAATTCGTTCATAAGTAGACATTACCAATAC
>JARFXS010000190.1 GCA_029194465.1 Candidatus Nitrosocosmicus sp. | reverse complement strand
ACTTAGAGCTTCTTTTAATCCGTATGTGGTATCAGAGATAGAATTTATTGCCTCCTCTAAAGTATTAGCTATTATGGGAGGCACCATTGCGTTACCCCATGCTGCTTTTTGCTCTTTAGCAAGATAATAATTTTTAATTTGAATGTCCATCATAGACATCAAGTGATTTATTTTAGATTCAAGATTTATCCATTCCTGATAGTTGAGTTCTCCATTCAAGAGATCCTCTTTTGAAGTTATTGGAACACTGCTTTGCGATGGCTCATCTAAGTTTGACTGATTATCATAATTGAGATTGACCCTTTCTTGTAAAATACTTGTCCCTTTAAAGAAATATTCAATTGCTTTAAGAAGGGAGTTTGGTTTAGGGGATTTTGACGGGTTTTCAGGTACTCTCTGTACATTATTATTTACTAAAAGTTTTGGTGTTGCGTCTTCAGGTATCGATTCAAATTTCAAATCTACCTTTGCTAATTGAAATGAATCTTCTACACTCTTACCAAATGCCAAAGATGAATAGAAACTGACTGAAAATTTCATTGCAGCCTTATCAGAAATTTCCCTGGACATTCCTATAACATAATTGACATGTTCTGATATTGCTTTGGCCCATTGCTTCTGTATAGCATGCATTCAAAAAGACTGAGGATATCCTTGCAAGAGTTTTTAAAAAAGAATTCTGAAAGTGCGGCTGAGGGAACAATCTATGTGTCCATCTAGTCCTTTAAATACGGCTCACTTTCTGGGCTTCCATGACCTGAGAAATGGAGTATTTGGGGGGTTGTGAATAAAAATTTGCTTTCGTAGCTCACTCTAATGAAATGTCGTGACGTTGCTTAAAATTAAATTTATTGAATTCCTGCAGCAAATCTAATCTCATCCTCTATCTTGTTACATTCTTTATTAGCTTCTAATGGTGAAGTTTTGGAAGGATTTGCAGACAAAAACAAAATAGTTTCCATTGAATTTCTGGACAATATCGCACTATTAAACTATTTCCCTAAAATATTGAGGTTCAATGAATAATGTTTTTCGCTATTATTTCTGAATGTTTCAGCCATGCTTGACTCAAGATGTTACAAATTTATGATATGTTTGCGCTAACTATTTCCCTTCCTGAAGAAAGTTGGTGTGCCGGGTTAAGGAGCCGACTGGATAAAATGATGACTGTATGGTATGTTCCCGTTATCCGTCCTATCATATAAAGAAGGATAGTCAATACCGTTCCTATCAGAAATACTTTTGCAAGCAATGTAGAACAAGCAATGTAGAAGATGGTTCAATGATAAAACAGATACGGTTTTTTACTATTCACATACACAGTTGAAGAAATAGTTCTTGGCTATTCGCCTGTACTTTATACTCTTGCCCGGGTGTTCACTAAGAGAGATATCATCTGAGATAGCAGTGCCATGTCCAAAATGTTATAAATTCATCAGAACAGTTATGGAAAGGTTATCATCATCACTATCGCTCTTTCCTACCAAACTTGATGGCATTACAGAGTGTGAAGAATTCTACATCAAAGCAGGCTTGAAGGGTAGATCGTATCATGATGAGATTGTAAAGACAACAAAAAGAAAACCCAGGAGAAGAGAGTTAAAACCATGGAGGGGTAGAGGCACAGTTGACAAAGACCACCAAATGATAACATGTTGACATCAAAGAAATGGACTGACATATTTTGACGACCCCGTACATAAATCACTTCTTGATACTGTCTGTAATAGAGAGCGGTACGCTTCCACAGTGTTACAGATGAATTTAGAACATATGACCCATAGGAAGAACCTGGATTCATACACAAAAGTGTCAAACATTCAGAGAAAGAATATGTAATTGGTACTATCCATGTCAATAACTGCGAGTGTAGAAGTAATCTTTACCAGTTATGGATAAGAAAATTCATGGGTGCAAACAAACACAATTTACAGATGTATTCAGAAACATTTCAATTCATTCATAACAATAGGGCCAAGACTAGAGGGGAAGGGTTAATGGGAATCCTTTATAATTAGCAGGTGAAACATTCAGAAATATGAACGATGATTCTTAATAATTATCAAATGCTAGGTTGATTTCAGATATCTGAAAATCAATAAATTGGCTAACTTTATCTAAAAAAAACTGGAGATGCAACCAGAGAATTGTTGTTCCCTATGCTAAATATAATCCACCAGTCATCGGATATTTGATTACAATCCTTCTTTTAAAATTTGCAGTTGTGAAAAAGTTTTGTGAAGATTCAAAGTCATCAGCTTCTTGTTATTTCGCTAAATTAGTACTTATAGGAGAGAAGATAACAGAAAAAAGGTAAAAAAAGTACGATTAGTGGACCCTTATAAATCAACATTACCAACTTATTTATATTGAGTCATATTTGTCGGGTCGGTAATTATTTACATATTGATCCCAGGAATGTCGCCTATAGTAAACGGATCGCCTGGCTCCACTTCGTTTATTTTACTATTTTCTAGACATTTTTTGTCATGAATTATACCACTTGTACTCTCTATATCCTGTATGAAGAATGAACCATTAAATAATTTTTCTATTTATGCTAGGATTACTTCTAGTATCAGAATCTGCCGCTATATCCGACATGTCCACTGATATAGATCTCCATATAAAACTAGTCGTAGAATAAATTTGTAATAATATACCTTTCGTAATACCGTTTTCTATAACTAAATATATAAAATATTTGGGAGTAGACCGGATATTCATGTCCGCAA
>JARFXS010000189.1 GCA_029194465.1 Candidatus Nitrosocosmicus sp. | reverse complement strand
ATAATGCAATAATTGATTCATATTATAATATTACACAAGGTAACAATGTCTTATTATCTATTTATTTTTGGAGTTTGACAAGTTGTACATGTTAGACTCACGCTATCATCCTAAACTAACTTTCTTACTTTTAGAAAATAATAAACCTTCTCCAATATGTTAGATTCACAATATTGCAATCATAATTCCAGCAGCGGGTTTTTATTCAAAAGTTATGGAACCTCCAGATTCAACCTCACACACTAGTGTTTCAATAGTTTTTATATTTCCTCCGAACCCTTCAAAGCGTGTAATATTGTGAAATAATTGTTGAATGCATCATACCTTTTCAGTACGTAACTTCAGATTTCAACCGACCAAAAAGGCAGTATTATGTCAATTAAAGTTACAGTTGCAGCATGATTTTCAATTCATTGTCACAATTCAAAATTTGTGTTTTAAGAAACAGGAAAGCCTATTTCATTATTTCATCGTATTAATTTCTTGTTTCTAGTGTCATCCTAATGAATTTATTATGCCTGTTACGTTTACGCTTGAATGCTTTATATACCGTCCAGTAACGTTTTCTTTTACCATGGTTCTGTGATATTCATCACATACAGCTTTCGAGGTTATTTTATTTTCTCCCAGGTTCAACTCAGTATAATCGGGAGTAAGAATAAAGCTCCATCAAGAGGCCTACAGTACTTTTTACATACTTTATCATCTCTTGCTGTCATCCACATGTAGAAATATCTATCATTTAAGATGTTAGTATAAAATACTGCATCCTCGAGAGAAATCTGATAGGGCAGAAAAGTCTGAATGTTCTTTAAGCTCGCTGGATCCTTTTATTGCTAAAAGAGTAGACAGAGATTCAGGACCGTAGCCTAATACAGGCTTAAGGCTACCACCAGCAGCAGATTCCGTAGTAAATTCTGGATTGAGATAGACAAAATATTTCTACAATTTTTCCTACTCTCGAGGGTCCAATCTTTATCATGGCTAAGTATACTTTCGCCTCACCTTGAGTCAAGCCCAAAGTCGGAAATAATTCAACATATTTTTTGCTGACAGTTGTATAGATATCACGTTCATTCGATTGAACTCTTCCCCCTAGGGGGTAAGTGATATTTATCTATCAAGTATACTAAGCCAGAGTGATGATTTCTACAAATAATACAGAACCACAAAAGACTATAGTTAAGACTATGGTATCGGAAAAAAGCAAGGATACAGTTTTTGATTTTTTTGAAGATGCAAAGAATTTGGAGATAGGTGGATCTATCAATAATGTATTTAAAGAAACGGATGAATGGTATAGATTTAACCATATAGTAGCAGGTAATGCTAGATTAAAAATAGTAAGTAAAAACGGGGAACTTGGAATACAAGATCATCTATTTGAAGGCGGAGGTTTATCATGGACCGTATATGTTAGGATAATCGATAATGGCTATGGAAGCACAACCTCCTGGACTTTTCTGAAACCTATTGGACTTACAGACAAAGAATTTGCGAAACCCATGTGCTGCCTTAAATTCAAATATACTTCCGTTTTTTTCAGTAACAGACACTTCACCTATCCCGACTTTGCTTTGTTGAGAATCATTATCCACACGTAATCCTTGGGATTTTAGTGCCCGAATTATCAGGCTTTTAACACCAGATGATTTTAATTGTATAGGGTTTGAAACATTAAATCTACTACCACCCGATGGAGTTGTAGAATCCCAACGGTTTCGAATTAACCAACTTTCTCCAGTTATTTTTTCACCCGATTGCTCTCTATACACAATATAGTCCTTGAGAGAAAAGTATGCCTCATCAGAGATGAAGGTCCAGTATTCATCTGATTCCTCATTGTTATATACTATGACCTTGGCAGCTACTATTCTAGTATCTTTTTCGATTGGAATGATGTGTTTCCATTTCAGATAGTCCCAGGCTCCAAGCCTTATTCCTGATGAAGCCATAGTCAACGCAATGGGTTTAAGCCGCTTATCAGAATATTCTATTAGTTTCTGGATTTCTTCTAAGGTGGGTGCCCTATCCCTTGCCACCTCTCTAGCCTTTGGTAAACCACTTTCAATTATCTTCCACTTTATGTCAATGTCGGCTATATCACAGAGCTTTTTGATAGGTTTTAGATAATTTTTGAGAGTACCTGCCGTTTTTTCCTTGCTCTCTAGTCTTTGTTTATGATCTATAAGGTAATTTATAATATGGTTAAATGCCCATTGTTTATCCTGGGAGCCAACTTCTGCGAAGTAATTGCAGCATTCTTCCAAAGTTCCATTGATTCCAATATGTTCAAAAAATCGCTCTGAGCCTTTTATAATCTTGCTGGGTTTCTCTTG
>JARFXS010000188.1 GCA_029194465.1 Candidatus Nitrosocosmicus sp. | reverse complement strand
GTGTTATTGTATGGCTTTTTTCGGCTTTTTCTTTATATGGGAATATCTCTGTAGCTTCTACCAGTCATGATGTTCCTCTCTTGTTGGGCAATTTAACATCATTTGTATCTGGATTTGTTCTAGTTATTTTAGGGAGTTTAATTAGACCAGACAACTTTAATTTCAACATTACGAAGCAACGAATCGTAGTTGTAGAGGAAAGAATCAGATCTTTGATAAAAGAAGATAATGATGAATCGTTCTTAAAGAAGAGAACTATTTTTGGGTACAAATACGGAATCTTTTTTACACTCGTTTTGGTAGTGATCTGGCCATTACCACTGTTTTTTTCTGGATATATATTTTCATACGAGTTTTTCTTGTTTTGGATTTTACTAAGTATTATCTGGACAATATCTGCAGCTTGTTTTCTTATAGTAAAACCGATTATTGAATCAAAGCGAGAAATTTCAATTGTTTTATCAAATCTTTTGTTTATTATCAAATCAAAATTTCAAATTAGAAATTATGACCATAAATTTTCTATGTCCAAAAACAATATTTCTGAAAATCCTGTCAATTCAAGTTCTAGGAGAATCCTAGTTGCTGTTGATGGTTCCATGTCTTCAATAAGAGCATTAGATTATGCTAGTCATACTTTTCAAACTGATTCTACAATTTATGTGGTACATATAATTGAATGGCCCGATGACTATGAACAAAACACAGAGTACGATACTGAGCTAATGAAAAGAGTCGAAAAAGAAGGACGACAAATGCTATCTAGTATCCTTATAAAGAATTCTAAAAGATGTGAAAGAGTTGTGAAAATAGGGGATCCTGCTAACAAAATTATTAAAACTGCCAATGACTTGAATGTAGACTTCATAGTTCTGGGAACAAACGGGTTAGGAAATTCTGATGATCTTGGGCACGTAACAAGGAAAATTCTTCATGAATCTAACAAGCCCGTATTATTACTAAACTAACTTACGAGATTGATAAGTTCTACTTGATTAATAAACTGATATTCAATACAAATCGTTAAACTATACCTGTACAAAATCCTAGTATGGCGTCAGCAACATATTCGTCAGGAGACCCCCTTCTAGATTTCTTCTATATACTGTTTAATGGCATCTCTGAAGTTCCTTTATTCAGTTCGCCAGTAACTGGTATTTTTATTCTTGCAGGTGTCCTCATAGCTTCACGCAAAGCAGGTATCATGATGGTAGCTGCAGGATTAATTGGTGCAGCAACTGCGTTACTACTAGGTGCTGATTATGGACTAGTTACATTTGGGTTGTTTGGATACAATTCCATATTAACTGGGATGGCCTTCTGGTCTGGACCATTTGTAAAAGCCAATAGGGTGACATTGACACTCTCGCTATTTGGAGCAGTCATAACCGCAGTAGCTTGGATGGCGTTCTCACATTTTATGGGAGATATATTTAGTCCACAGGCACCCGGTGTTACTAATGCTGTAGCAATCCCTGGATTTACATCTTCGTTTATCTTCACTACTTGGGCTATGATGTATGCGAGTAAACGATATGGACATGATGTTTGGCCCGAAATGCCTCCTCCTGTTAAAGAGGAGAAAATACACGGAAGTGATAATCCTGTCCAATTAGTGCCTGAGAACTTCAAATGGACCGCCAAAGAATTCATCATTTCTACTCTCAAAGGTGTATCTCAGGTTACCTTTGTGGAGAATTGGAAGACTGGTGTTTTCTGGGTCGTAGGTCTGACTTTGGCATTTGAATTAGCCCCATTTATAGCTGGTGTTCAGGACAGAGGTTTGTTTACAAACGCGTATACATCAGGATGGAATGAATATTCGCCGTTATATCTTGCTGGAGTTATGGCCTTAATAGGATCCGCTATTGGTGCTGCTTTATCCATAGTGATGAAGTTACCTACTCATGAGACTAGAATTGGTTTGCATGGGTTTAATCAGGTCCTGGTTATGATCGCATTAACTAGTTTTGTGCCTCTTACCCCACAGTCGTTCTTACTGGCGATTCTTGCCACAATAACCTGTTCCGTGGTGGTAATGCCTGCTCTCCAAAAGTTCTTTGGCCAATGGGGATTACCTGCACTTACGGGACCATTTGTATTCACTGCATGGGTTTACATGATCGCTATCTTCGGATTCTATAACATACCCGCAGGGATAGGATGGTCTAGGGCAGGATAATCCAGCTTTATCCAGGACCTACCAACCCGTATCCCACAAACCAACCGATCAGCAGCTCAACTAAATTTTCATTTTCTTTTGTTTTATCTGTTCTTGAATTTTCCGACGTGAACTAATTAGTCGTCTTACAATCATTCAATTAAAGTAATATTTTACATCTTTTATCTTACTACTGTAT
>JARFXS010000187.1 GCA_029194465.1 Candidatus Nitrosocosmicus sp. | reverse complement strand
GTATAATACCTTTTCGACTAATGTTACTGAGTCTTGGTTGCGGCAAAACTAATTATTTGTTGCAAATGCTTGATGTATTCTTATCAAATATTCTTGGATTACATCTTCCTTTAATCCTTCAAGATATTTTTCATCCTCTGCTGTGAAGGCCACACTAAATACTGGGTAGTCTTTCCTATTGATTTGCTAAAAGGTGCTAATGGCGTCATAGGAGCAATGGTTTCGGCAATTTGAGGAGACAGTTCGACAATATTGAATACTAAATCTCAATTTTTCAATGATATTTCCTCTCTTGAAGTCATCTTCAATTAATTTGTCAGGATCTAATCCTTCAAACCCTTTTGATAGAGGGTCAGTTCAGTCTTTATCACATCGATATTTCGTTTTGGGATTTGCTTGTCTATTAATAAACTATCTAATCTATCTGTAAATTCCATTATTGAATCCTGGAATACCGAATCAAATTTTTTCTAAAGTCTTGTTATCTAATCTTATACCTCCTCTTACATAATTGGTTATCTCATTGTTGCTGTCTATAATATATGTATAAGTTACATGTCCAGCGATATTACCAAATGATGTATTAGAATTTCCACTAGTTTTTGTTTGGTCTTCGAAATTATTGCTTAGCATATACAAAATCATAATTATATATTTACTATTGTCCTTGTAGAAATGAACTGTTGAGATTTTTTTACGAATTTGATCTCAATTAATATAGAGATTATCGTCAATCAATTAGATCAATCGGAATTGGAAAAAATGTTTGTTATTTCTTGTTAACTAGTGGTATTTATTGGCGAAATAAGCCTTAAATTCAAGTAGGCAATAAACTACTTTATGAAATTTCTGGGATTGCAAATGTATATTTACATGCAACTTTTGACAATTTTTTTGGTTGTAATAATTATATCATATCCAGTATTACAAGTTTATGGACCGTTTGCAAAGCCTTACAAGCCTAGCATTAAGAAGTTAGACAGATCCAATCCAATAGCTGACAAGGAGCTTGCAAATAGTCCTGGTTGGAAAAAAATAATTGAAGCAGTTAAAGATCGTGCTAAGCCTTACAAACCTATTGAGGAACCTCAGAGTAAAATGGATCCCAAGAGTCAAGAGATTGCTACTAAATATATTTATGAATTTAGTTTGCTGTCACTAAATAGTTTGAAAAGTTTTAGAGATGTTGTGTCTACAGTATCATATTTATTGATCAATTTTATAGTTTGGAAATGAATAAAATGAAATATTTCGAAATTATATTGTCATTCTTATTATTCTCAGTTTTGTACTTAATATCACCTGATACTAATAGTTATGCTCGTGGTCAACAAGCACTATCTATATGTTCTAGTAATCAGGATTTAAACAATAATCAATCGATTCCTGTAAGCCTTCATTCAAATGTCAAAACATTAGCAAATAAACTAATTTATGATAACTCTCTTTTTAACATTACAATAACTTGTCCCAACAATTGGGAAATAAGAGAAGGAAATGATAGTAATATTGTTGTGGAATTTCTTTCACAACCATACAATTTATACAATTCTAACAGATCAGCCCTTGGAGTGTATGTGCAGGATTTATTTGAAATGAATTCTACTCTAGGTCTTAAAACTTTAGATGACTATAGCAAGATAATGATGGATGTAATTAGAAATGGCTCTTCAGATGAAATCAAGCCAAAATCTAGTTCGATTGATAACAATTTGGCTTATAAAGTAGTATATAACGATAAAGGTTCTATGGTTTTTCAAGAGTGGACTGTAAAGAATAATAAAGCGTACATGCTACTCTATTTATCCGACCTTAAAGAGTATGACAAGGACTACCTTTATATGAATAGAGTATTAGAGTCTTTTACAATTAGATGATCTCTCAAAAAGTTCAATAGTAGCATATACTAATCCGCGGGATGGTTCCTTCTACCAATTTCATGAAAGCTTTTTAGAGATCCTAGAACACGTGGTAGGTAGAAATTATGAGGTTATCCACACGGGTCTGATTTTAAAGATTTTGTGCTTGCTTTAATAGATTAAGTCCATAATGGATATTAGAATATAAAGTCTACTGTTTTCTCCTTGAAATCTCAGGAAAGAAATACCCTATAACAATCATTTCAAACTTACCTGCAATAATATTGAAGATTAGAAATATTTGAGAAATATTACTTATAACTGGATACGTTATTCCTGTGGTAATTCCTACTGTATTGGTTGCTGTTAGTCTTGTTTTAATTATTACATTTGCATATATGGTTCCCGTTTACTTTTCTAACCCTGTAATTGAAGTTACACTGAATAATATCTCAGCCCTCATAGGTCAGTCTCCGTCTAACGTAGATGTTAATCAATTCATTAATCGTATTAATG
>JARFXS010000043.1 GCA_029194465.1 Candidatus Nitrosocosmicus sp. | reverse complement strand
CTATCAAACTGATACTTTACAAGATTTTTGAGGATTTATTTAGTACTAGAATCTTGTTAGAAGAAAATGTTTATAACTTTTACAAAATCCGAATAACTGATTATTTGGATCACCCAATCGCATTCCAGGAGAAAGAATGGAATCTAGTTAATAGAACTATTCACAATGGATTTGTGTATTTGGACGGAAATGAAATAGTAAGGTTATTCAGAAATGAACTTTATTTACTAATAATTGACAGGATCAAGAAGATGAGTATTGAAAAGGTCCCGGATACCATAGTGGCGATCTCAAAATCTATCAAAATTCGGTGGGAACAAATGCACCCGTTATCCAATCCCCCTGTTTACAAAGCGGTTACTCCACCCTGCATTCTGCATATATATGATCAAATTAGTAAAGGTGAGAATTTGCCACATCCTGCAAGGCTGCTTCTAGGCACATTTCTAATTTATTCTAATAAGACTTTGGAGGATATGTTAGATCTTTTCAAACGATTACCAGATTTCGACGAAAAAATTACAAGATATCAGTTGGAACATCTTGCAGGAAAAAAAGGTGGTTCTAAAAAATATTATGTTCCCTCTTGTGAAAAGATCAAACTAGAAAATTTATGCTATGAGACAAAAGTATGTCATGGAATTAGCAATCCTATTCAGCTTCTTAGGAAGAATTCGAATATCTAGTATGTCAGATGCGCTATCTTTTGATTCAAATGACTCTATCAAAAAGGATAGACATAAATCCAAATACCAAAATGCCGAGCCGGACGATAAGAACAAGAATTGGCTTGAAGAAATATTTAGGAGATATTACTTTTATCATTACTCACAACTTGAAGTGGGTGAGTTGATAAATGAACATGAATTTGGATTTAGACTATTTGACGGAAAAATCCATAGGCATTTATCCTTTAACGATAAGAAAGAGTTGTACGCATATATTATAAAATTTTCTCCTTCCGACATCTTTTATTCCTCTGCCAGGTATCAAAATCCAAAGGCGGAAATCGATCAAAAAGGTTGGAATGGGTCTGACCTCATATTTGATATTGATGGGAAGGATCTTCATTTAGAGTGTGCTCAAAGTCATAACTTAGTTTTATGTAAGGATTGTAGCCTTATTTCTAAAGGCATCGTCTCCACATGTGAAGGCTGCAATAGTAGTCGAATACAAATTATCGATATGCCATGCACCAGGTGTATCAAATCTTTAAACAGGGAAGTCAAAAAGCTAATAGAAATACTTTGTGATGATTTTGGTATTGATAAAGAATATGTATTTGTATACTTTTCGGGTAACAATGGATATCATATTCACGTTGTCGATAAGATTTTTTATGGTGCATCTGCTCAGAAAAGAAACGCTTTTGCACAATATTTGATGTGCAAAGGTTACATGATTGAGAATTTGGGCATTAGAAAAAACACTGAAGGCGTACTCATTCCGATGCAAAATAAGATTCTATATAACCAGGGATGGAGGAAAAGAATTTTTGATTCCATGCATTTATCCATTCAGAATCATAAGATTGATGATAAGTTTGTCAAGAAATACTATCGCATGCAGGATGTAAATAGTAACAATATTAGTGACATTATTAGTACTCATATTTTTGACCTTTCTGCAAAAATCGATCCTAATGTCACTATGGACATTCATCGAATATTCAGACTCGCCGGCTCCATTAACAGTAAGAGTGGGTTGATCAAAGCTTTTTGCAGAGACTTGGATTCTTTCAATCCATTTGTGGATGCATGCTTAATCGGAGATTCTAGCGTTGAAATAGAATCTAAACTAAATATCAAAATATCGTTGAAAGGAAAGCAATTTAGCATAAAATCTGGAACAAATAGTCTTCCAGAGTACGTAGCAGCGTATGTCATTTGTAAGGGCCTTGGAGATATTCAGTAATAGGCAGAGTATTAAATCTTAATCTCCATGTTATGAATGATGGACCGTGGATCAGACTTTGAACCTACTGAAGAATACTGGGTCATTGCATTTTTTAAATCATATTCAAAAAATAAAACATATTACAGGCAATTCATGGCTGCTGGCTTTTATGAAGCTTTTGATACTGTGATGACTTTTTCTGAAAAAACATCTTGCCAAATTCTATGGTATAAAGAGAAACGAAAGTGTGATTCAAGATTCACAAAATTAGGCATACCTTTATTGGAGAGCTTTTGTACTTTTTGCAATAAAGAATTTAATAATATTGAGCCAATAAAGTGTAATTATGAAAAAAATGATTTCAGTTGCAAGTCTGAATTTTGTTCTTTAGATTGTAAGCAGGAGCATTCTTATTTTAAACACATTAGATGACTATTTTGATTTTTCTTATGATCAGGCTGTTTTTCTTACAATTTCTAAGTATCTATTGATCATATCCGGATCGATTACACCTTGAACCACAGAGGGAACGCCAGATTCCAAAACTATATCCATTGCTACTGCACTGTATGGGATTTCAAATTCCTCAATCTCTTGTGAATCTTGAGTTTCATAAATTTGTTCATCGCTATTTCCAATAATCTTGAATGCCAAAATCCTGTCTATCTTACGCATACCGGATCCTCCCCCCCTGCCTCCAGCCGATCCGGTCGATTCCTTAACCATCAAAACAAATATTGTATTTTCTCCCCTATTACTATCATCTGTGTTGCCCAAATTAATTTCCTGAGATGAAACTATTAATTTCCGCCTAGGAAGTTGCAGTATGGGTGATACTTTAAAGACCATGCGATTAAGAGAATGCATGGTCATAAAAATATTTATTGTATCTTTTATGCTGGTAGAAATAAATAATGAATAGAAATGTAAATTATCAATTATGGCTAAGCCTAATGACGGCAATTATCTTACTACAATCGCTTGGGAAAATGATGGTGTGAAATTGATTGACCAAACTAAATTACCTGAATCGTTAGAGTACATAATCTGTAAGAACCATCTGGACATCGCAGATGCAATAAAAAAGTTGGCAATCCGGGGCGCACCTGCTATTGGCGTTGCTTCTGCTATGGGGCTTGCTTTGTGTGCTAAAAATAGCACCTGCAGTAACAAGGTCAAGATGATGGAAGAGTTAGAACTTGCCTACGACGTTTTGCTCAAAACCAGACCCACTGCGATTAACCTAAAATGGGGGTTAGACAGGGTATTTGAGGAAGCAAAGAAATACGATAAAGTGGACGATATCAGGAAACATGTAATTCTTCAAGCAATCAGAATGTCTCATGATGATGTTACAACCAATAAGCTGTTGGGGAGATTTGGCTCCGATTTGATCAATGATGGGGAAGTAGTAATGACTCATTGTAACGCTGGAGCATTGGCTACTGTTTCATATGGAACAGCCCTAGGTGTAATAAGGTCAGTAATGGAGTCAGGGAAAAAGATCAGTGTTATTGCAACAGAGACCCGACCTGTAATGCAAGGATCAAGGCTTACTGCATTTGAGCTTGTTCATGATGGTATCGACGTTAGTCTAATTCCAGATACCGCGGTAGGGTATCTAATGTCAAACAAGATGATTGATAAAGTGGTGGTAGGAGCTGATCGAATACTAAAATCGGGCCATGTTTTTAATAAGATAGGTACTTATCAGGTGGCTCTCCTTGCAAAAGCTCATAATATCCCGTTTTACGTTGCCGCACCATTGTCAACTTTTGATATGCATAATAACGAAGAAGATATCGTTATTGAAGAGCGTTCCGTCGATGAAGTAGTAAAAATAGGCGAAAAAAGAATAGCGCCAACAGGTGTAAGAATTTTTAATCCTGCTTTTGATATGACCCCTCCAGAGCTGATTGCTGGGATAATAACGGAGAAGGGTGTGATTTACCCGCCATTTGAATCAAACCTGAAGCCACTGTTTGAGTCTGACAAATAATAAGATCCGACCTTAAAGGACCAATCAAAAAAATTTAAAAAGCGGTTGACTACACATTGAATAGTGCATACAGAGCAAATAACTAAGGACCGGGTCTTTTCTGAATTAAGAAAATGTATGGATCCCGAAATTCCAGTTAATGTAGTAGATCTTGGTTTAATCTATAATGTGGATGTTTCTGAAAAAAATAATATTGATATCAAAATGACTATGACTACTCGTGGATGTCCCTTGCACGATACTTTAGTGAGTGACGTAAAAAAATATGTTAATACCATAGAAGGTGTTGGGGATATTAATGTACAAATAGTGTGGGATCCTCCATGGTCTATTGAAAAAATGAATCCAGCGGTTAGGGATAAACTCGGATTCGGCAAACCACCATTGAGATTTAAGATTGACTACGAAAAGTATATGCCCATGAAGGCCGGTAAAGTGACTAAGCAAGAGGATGGATCATTAGCATTGGTCAATGAAAAAGGCCAAGGATTCATGGTAAATGAAAATATCATCGAGTTTTGGGAAAATTGTACTGGGGACAAAACCATAAACCAATTAGCTGACAATTTCTCAGAAAAATTAAGTCTCCCACGACAACAGGTAGAACAGGAGGTAGTTCAGTTAATTCAGCAACTGATGGAAGCAGAGTTGTTAATGCCTACTAATGAGACCTAGTAAGGTTATGTTAGGTAAGTCTAACCATCTCAGTTTGCTTAAGGCATGATGATTCTTTAATTTAGTATCATTTCGGTTCTTTATTGCGAGTTTCTTTCAATCTCAATGAGATTAAATTTCTTAAATCATCGTCTACCATATTTTCCGAATTTATGTTCAAGGATTTGGCAATAATTTCTAGTTTTTCCCGTTCAGATGATATCGGCCCTTGATCTGTGGCCCTTTGTAAACGTGGTCATCATCAGTCATTGATGCTTCTGAAACAAACATATTTTTTTGATCCATTATTTTCCCTTTGGCCTTTTCGTATTCTCCTACAAATTTACCCATAGTTTTAGAAATACTTCCAATCTTTTTTGGAAATATAAAAATAATTATGACAATAAAAATGATAAACCATTCAGAACCAGCGATATTTAGCGCATGTTTGGGAAAAACATTGCCTGTTATAATTGGGCAAAAGCAGTAATTTTTCTTTTTACTAGTGTAATAATTTCCAAAAGAACTAGTCTTAGACTCGAGTGTTTCTTAGGGGAAAAATTGAACATATTTGTCAAAATATAATAACAAGATGATAAAATATTCAAATTGTGAAATCAGGCGGAAACAAGGATAAGCCTAATACTCCTTTACAAGGCGATGTAAACTTAGAATCTTTCGACACTCTAATTAGAAAATTCAAATCAGGTGAATACATCGTATCAGTTTACGGCTTAGGTCATGTGGGAGCTCCAATTGCCTCTGCTTGGTTGAGGTCAGGTGTGACTGTAATCGGCGTTGATAAATCAGCAAAAGTCTTAGAAAATGCTCGAAAAGGGTTAACACATATTCCGGAACCAATGGTTAATGAAACTTTTACCCATGGTCTAAACAATAACAAATTTTTGGTTTATGATGACCCAATTCAAGCATCCCGTATTTCAAAATTGAAGATGATATGCGTTCCTGTCTTAATAAGAAAAAACAAAGCTGATTTGGATGCTGTAAAAGATGTGGCCTTGGCGATAGGAACCGGTTTGAAGAGAAACGACATCGTATCTATACACCCATCAATCCCGCCAGGAACTACTGAAAAGTTTTTGATCCCTATTTTAGAGAAATCAAGTGGAATGAGAGCTGCATCGGATTTCTTTGTGATTTATAACCCTGAAAGAATTTACGAAGGTCGTGCCATTTTTGACATCGAAGAGGGTCATCCTGGAATAGTGTCTTCCAATGATAATTACAGCCTAGATCTTGCGGAAAGATTGTTTGGTCTTATCTATAAGAAAGGATTGGTAAGAATCCTGGGAATAAAAACCGCTGAAGCTGAAAAGTTATTTGAAGGTGTTTACAGGGATGTGAATATAGCTCTCGCAAATGAGCTTGCACGGTTAAGTGACAGATTAAATATTGATTTTTGGCAAGCCAAGAAGGCAGCCAACTCACAGAATTTCTGTCATATTCATGATCCAGGGATTGGGGTAGGCGGTGCATGTATCCCAATCTATCCTCAATTCATTCTTGATGTTGCAATAAAAAATAAGATAAATTGTAGAATTACTAAAACAGCAAGAACAATTAACAATGATATGCCTTCGTACTCTTTAACCAACGCATTAAAAATGCTTCCAAGAAAGGTAATGAGAAAATCAAAAATAACAATTTTAGGTCTTGCCTTTCGTGGCGGAGTTTCTGATACCAGACTCTCACCTACTTACGATATACTAAAAGAATTGACCCGATTAAGAATTAAGGACGTTATAGTTCATGACCCGCTGGTAAAACAAGACAATCTAATTTCAAAATATAAAAATGTAGAACTAGTGAATAATTTGGATTATGCTGTTACCAATCGCGATCTAATAATCTTGGCCACCAATCATCAAGAATATTTGAAGCTTAATACCTCCATAATCGGTCAAACTCCCATTTACGATGGTAGAGGCTCGCTTAACCCCGACGACTTTGAAAAAAAACTTTATAGAGGAATAGGGAGACCAATTAAGCCATGATTTGTAACTCCGGCAATTTGATATCTGATAACATTTTTATTTATTTTCATAGCCAACAATCTAATGGTCAAGACACAGTCTTCACAAAAACTTATAGCTGGATCTCAGGCACCTGATTTCTCACTAAATGGGGTTGATAATAAAAAATACTCTTTAAATGATATTAATTCGCGTACTCTTTTGATAGTGTTTATTTGTAATCATTGTCCTTACGTTAAAGCAAGAATAGGTGATTTGATTTCTTTGCAAGCTAAATTTGATAGCTCTGATTTACAGATAATTGGAATTAATAGTAACGACCCAAGTTATGATGGAGAGGGATTTGATAACATGGTTAAATTTGCTCGAGAATATTCTCTCAATTTTCCATATCTTATTGATGAAACCCAAATGGTGGCCAGAAATTATGGTGCAGTGTGTACCCCAGATCCATTCTTATTTGATGAGTCTAAGAAACTTGCTTTTCATGGCAAAATAAATGACGCCATAGAACCCAGCTCTAATGCCACAGTCAACATTATGGAAAACAATATTCAAAAAATTCTGGATGGAAAGAAATCTAACATCGAAAAGGATTTTGATCCTTCGATTGGTTGTTCAATCAAGTGGAGTAGCTAGAACGTAAAAAATATGAATTTAAAGGGAAATGCCTTTTTATTATAATCAGTTAAGTAATTATAAAATATGAATTCAATAAATCTATGGTAAAAATATCGATAGAGAGTACTGATAATGTAAATATATTTGAAGGATTAGTTGTCATCGGCCTGGATGAAAGTAATAAAGATCTAATTTACCTCAAGAAAAATACTAAATTGATGGATGCTTTGAATTCGCACAAATTCATCCATGAGGAACATTTAGAGAATATAGGGAAATTTGGAAAAAATATAATTCTTTACATGAATGATGATGATAAGATAATAAAGATCATGTTATTGGGTATTGGAGATGGTAAAAAACTCAATGAAGATAAATTTAGACAACTTGGTGGAATAATCTCCCTTAAAGCAAAGGAGTTAAATTTTCACAATGTTATAATATCTAATTTCTATTCAAGTCCTACCAATGTGGAATCAATAATCGAGGGCTTGGTCTTGTCATTGTACGAATTTAATAAATTTAAGGAAGATAGAGCAGATAAATCTCTACCAACTTTTTATGAGAATTATTCTGTGAAAATTATCACCACAGACGATTCTAATCTTAGGAATGAGATTGAAATTGACAAGATAGTAAATATATGTGAAGCGGTCTTTTATGCCAGAGACCTAGCAAATTCTCCACCAAATGTGATAGATCCAAATGCTTTAGCGAATTCCGCAAAAACTCTAGAAAAAATGAAAAGCATTCATGTTGACATATTGAATCAAAACCAAATTAAGGACTTGGGCATGAATGGTATTATATCGGTTGGAAAAGGAAGTGAAAATGAACCTAAGTTGATCATAGTAGAATATAATAATGCAACCGCATCCAAAGAAAAACCAATAGTTCTTGTGGGAAAAGCAGTAACGTTTGATACCGGCGGTATATCGATCAAACCCAGCGACAGGATGGATGAAATGAAATTCGATAAGAGCGGGGGTTGTACAGTCTTAGGTATAATGAAGGCATTAGGAAATTTGGACCTTCCAATCAATGTGGTAGCGATTATCCCGGCGGTAGAAAATATGCCTTCGGGATCTTCGTACAGACCAGGGGATATTATTCGAATGTACAATGGTAAGACTGTCGAAGTTTTGAACACGGATGCTGAGGGCAGGTTGATCTTGGCTGATGCATTGGCTTATGGTGTTGCCAAATACTCTCCAAAATATATTCTTGATTTTGCTACATTAACAGGTGCATGCATAATTGCCCTTGGAACAAACATAGCAGGAATTATAGGGAATGACGATAAATTGATAGATAAATTAGTATCACTATCCCGTAGTACTGGTGAGAAGATCTGGCAATTACCATTATCAGAGGAGTTTTCAGATCTTATAAAGAGTAATGTTGCTACTATTAAGAACATTGGGGGCAGAACTGGTGGGACGATTACAGCTGCAGCATTTTTGTCACATTTTGTAAATGATGTTCCATGGGTTCATTTTGATATCGCTGGAACTGCATGGACTCAAGATGGAACTGCAGATAAGAGTTATAATCCTAAAGGCTCTACCGGATTTGGAATTCGTACTATTGTAAAGTTCCTCGAAGAGAATCAAGACCAGTAACTTATTACTATTTTTTTTTATGATTCCTATCGCAATTGTTTTATTCTAAGTGAAAAGGATTAAAGTGAAGGTGCCAGCACTGCTGTTTCCCAACGGCTCACGCACGTCAGTATCCAGCAGCGACATCAGGTTTGACTTCCGGGTTCGGAATGGGACCGGGTCGGGCCCTAACGCTATGGCCGGCTATCTTATATTGTATTTCCGTCAATTTAATCCTTCCTATGTCTTCTACCTGTGAATCAAGAATTACAAAACCTAGGTGACTTAGTAAATTTATGAATTAGGTATATTACATATGTGATTACTGACCCAGTTTTTGAGAATGGGTGAAACAATCATTGCTTTCCATATCAAATTACTCAATTTTCAAATGGATTTGCAAACAACAATATCTGGATAAGGTCGTTTCCTAATGTAGGAAATCTATAAAATATTTAAGACATTGTTTATTTACAACCGTGATAGTTTCAATATATACAGAGGTAGCAGTTTTGCTAGGTGAAAGATTAGTGGATGGTCAGCTAGAGGACAAAGACCCTGAGTGTGCACACTATGGTTGTAAGAACCCGCTTGTAGCAAACTTATTGTATTAATTTTGATCGAAATTCATTGATTTCTGCTTAAATTATGATTTCTTTTTCCTTTGGTAGTTTGTTTAATTTTTCTTGTTAAAGACAATATTTACTTTCAAGATTAACAAAATATTTTAGATGATGCCTTTTGACTATTTTTCTCACTCTAATTCACGATTTATATAAAAGATTTGTGCATATTATACAAAGCAATTGGATAAACATGGAAATTTGACTCATAGAGTTGCTGTTTTAGACCAGGAGTTGTGCCAACCAAGAAAGTGTGGTCTAGAGTGCATCATCTATTGCCCTGTAAATAAGACTGGCGGAGAATGTATTATTCAAAGGCCTGATGATGGGAAGGCTGTTATTTCTGAGGAATTGTGTACTGGATGTACTATTTGTATTAAAAAGTGTCCTTTTGATGCTATTGTAATAGTAAATCTGGCTCAGGAAATTGGTGTAGACAAGATACATCAATATGGAGTCAATAGCTTTAGGTTATATAAAATTCCTATACCAAAGGAGGGGACTGTAACAGGTATAGTGGGTAGGAACGGTATGGGAAAGTCTACAATAATAAATCTGCTTTCAGGAAACATAAAACCTAATTTTGGTAACTATGATAAGGAATTAGGTTGGGATGAAATTTTAACAAAGTTATCTAACATTGAGCTTCGGAAACACTTTGAAAAAATTCAATTTAAATCATTGCGTACATCAATAAAACCTCAGCTCGTATATCTAATCCCTAAGGTTTTCAAAGGTACAGTATCTGAATTACTGAAAAAATATGATGAGCGGAGGGTTTCGGATGTATTGATAGAAGAGTTAGGTCTAAAATATTCCCTGGATAGAGACCTTTCTACCCTGAGTGGGGGCGAATTACAAAGGGTAGCAGTTGCCGTTGCTGCTGCCAAGGATGCAGAATATTACTTTTTTGATGAACCTTCTTCTTTTAATGATATTTATCAGCGATTGGCTGTGGGACGGGTTATTAATAATTTAGCTAAAGAGGGTAAAACTGTAATGATTGTAGAACATGATATGTCTTTACTTGATTACCTATCAGATAACATCTACATTACTTATGGAGAACCTGGTGCCTATGGTATCGTATCGTCACTTCAAAGCACTAAAGTTGGAATAAATAATTTCTTAGAAGGGTATATTCCAACAGAAAATGTTAGGTTCAGAGATAAAGCATATAAATTTGACATATCCAGTATTACCGAGACTGTTCTCTCATCTTCACCTATAGTGGAATATACTGCCCTTACGAAAACCCTTGGTCAATTCTCTCTGACTGTTGATAAGGGGGAAATTCATGAAGGGGAGGTAGTTGGAATTGTTGGGGCCAATGCCTTGGGTAAGACTACCTTTATGCGAATGCTGGCTGGCATAGAAAAAATTGATAATGGTAGCCTTGACACTACCGTAAGAATATCCTATAAACCTCAATATCTCAACCAAGATATCGATGGCGATGTTCGTTCGCTAATCTATTCTACAAACGGTGGACCTTTCGAAGGCACTACGGTAGAAGAACATGTCATTTCTCCACTAGGAATCAAAAAGTTGTATGACAAATCCATAAAGGGGCTCAGTGGGGGTGAATTACAAAAGGTGGCTATATCGCTATCACTGATAAGGCCGGCTGATGTGTACGCTCTGGATGAACCCTCCGCATTTCTCGATATAGAAGATAGAATAACATTTGCGAAATTCATACAAAGATTTACTAAATCAAATGGCAAGTCTGCACTAATTATAGACCATGACATTCAATTAATAGATCTGGTTTCGGATAGGCTAGTTATGTTTGAAGGCATCCCTGGTATGAAGGGGACCGGCACATCTCCCACTACCAAGGAAATTGGGATGAACAACTTTCTTGAATCCCTTTCGATTTCATTTAGAAGAGATGAGACAACTGGTAGACCTAGAGTTAACAAAGATAGCAGCAGACTGGACAGACAGCAAAAAACAGATGGTAATTACTACTACTTGAAAAACAAATAGATCTACTAGTTGTAATTCTAGATGAGTAAATTTTTAAAAAAACTTCTCAAGGGAGTATTGGCAGAAGATGATCTCGAAAAAGTTTATTCTTCATTTGATATGATAGGCGATATAGCCATAATTAAAATACCCGATTCTCTATTAACAAAAAAAAATGTCATTGGAGAAGTCATACTTGAAAGTATAAAAAACCTGAAAACCGTTTTTTTGCAGAGGTCTTCAGTTTCTGGCGAATACAGGCTACGTGGACTAGAAGTTATTGCTGGAGATGAGAAATACGTTACTTTCTATCGGGAATATGGTTGCAAGTTTTTAGTTAATGTGGCCACTACGTATTTCTCACCTAGATTGTCCACCGAACGACTCCGAATATCAAACTTGGTTTCTCCTGGAGAAATCGTAGTAAATATGTTTGCTGGGGTTGGAACATTTTCAGTAATAATGGCAAAAAGGCGTCAAATTAAGGTTTATAACATTGATTCTAACTTGGATGCTTATATCTTGAGCATCATGAATTCAAGAATAAACAGATTAAAGGACCGCATCTTTTCAATACATGGAGATTCTCAGAATATACTACGTTCAAGCAGCTTCAAAGACAGTATTGATAGAGTGCTACTTCCATTACCTGAGAGGGCTCATGAGTTTGTAGATATTTCCATAAATTGCTTAAGACCCTCTGGAGGGCATTTACATTTCTTCTCGCATATAAAAAGTGATACCAAGGCCGGGGTGGTCCCAACTTCTGAGGCCCATATTCACAACCTATTCTCAAAGTACGATTTTGAAATAGAACATACCCAAATAGTTAGAGATGTAGCTCCACGACTATATCAAACAGTTACGGATCTCTTTATTTCCAAATGAACCGATTTATTTAGCAAGGGAATCTTTCTTTGCATTAGTATTTTTTTCATTGACTGTAAGTGTAACCCCAATCCACCCTATTATAAAGAATATTACGCCTACTATCACAACAACAGTTAACTTTAGTAATAAAATACCCAAATCCGTTGCAAAAAGAGTATAAGTATAAGCAGCGAAAAAAGAGATAGCTATCAAGATTAATACGATGCCCTTGATTCTTTCGATTCCATTCATAGTTTTCTCCTTCTAAAACTCTTGTATTTAAACTATCGAATTGTTAACAAACTTAAATAAAGGTGAGACATACTATTTGTTTGTATAGACCAACCGAGGCTTTTCAATTGTTTTGACATAGTTCTCCTCTAAATTGTGTAAGAATTGTTCTCTGGTTAATTTATGATTATTAAGAAAGGCAGCAATGGAGGTACCGCCCGCACCCGCACCTTCTTTTACAAATCCTTCAGAGTAAGATCTTAATCCTTTTTTAGTTGAATTTTCCAAAAGGAGATCGATGTAGAAAATAGGTACTTCATCTGAAATGGTATTCATCAATCCCAAAATATCTGATTTTTTATCATTAATTATGTAAGAAGTTGTTCCAATACAGATGTTATCTTTTAAGCTTACATTTAGTGATTTTAATAAAGCTAGAATGCAACACATTTGAGTTCCTCCTGCTAAGATAATTTTATGCTTACGGGAAATGATTTCTTCAGCTAACCCTACGATTGTGGGCATAAGGGGATCACCAAAGTTTGCTATAGCCATAAATGGGTCGTTTGAACAATCTCCAGTTCTCATTTTTGTTCTCAGGAGAGCTTTCTTTACTACCATATTTTTCAATTCATTAGGGTTGTCAGGCATGCTACTGCTGACCTTGCTAAATCCATCAAATCCCAGAGCCTGCATGACACCCAAAGCGGTTGTTGTACCACCCGGAATGCTTTCTCCAATAATTACAGTTTCATTTATTTTGGTCAATTCCTTCCCAAGCAATTTGCCCATCTCATAGTTTTTTATTACATTGTCTATTTCCAAAGCCGGCTCTTGAAGAATATTCTTGCCAGATTCTGAATCAATATTAACATACGGTAAAATGGGTTTGATTTTGGATCCAGAGTCGACTATTGATATTGGGATATTTGATAAGTCAAGGGCAGTTTTTGAAATTATTGCGGGCGTTGGTTTTCCATCTGGTGTTGCGGGAATTGTATCAATGCATTTACATCTGCCATAATAAATATACTCAGCATCAGCAGCGGGTGTATATTTCAATAATTCTGTATTAGCTCCGGCAACTGTTAGCCCGGGGATTGTAGATGTCTCCGTGTAGGATATTGCCAAAATAAAAGAAGTTCTATTTGATTTGAAAGACAATAAATCATTGCTGCCTCCTTTAGAAGGGAGACTTTGGATAACGTCAGTAATCAACAAAATTCTGTCAAAGTCTATTAATAATAACCTTTGCTGGTTGGAAGCCCGACAAAAGGTAGAGGAGTAGAAAATGGGTTGTTGTTTACGACATTAAACGGTTCTCCAATCAAGCATTGTCTTTTGCATTCCGTAAGGAAGGTTGGGTGGCACACTGCAGGAGCGGCCGTAGAAGCAAGAACCGCAGGTACTAACAGAGGAAAATGGATTGAAGGGGAAGGTGGGAGTGAAAAGGAGGAGAGAGGGAAGGTGAGTTACGTGACGTTGTTGTTGTTGTTGATAATAATAATAATGAAGATGATGAGACAGAGGGTGGGGTTTCTGTCCTTATGAGCTCATGAACTTAAGGAATTCACCCTCATTCTTGAACTTGAAAACAAAATTAGATTCAAATTCTTTTTGTAATGTTGACGTTTTACTTGAACCATAATGATGACCAGGCAGGATTGTCAAATTTCCATCTAAGTTTACTAGTTTACCATATATTGATTCAAACATTTCATGTGGATTACCCCCGGGCAGATCTAATCTTCCACAACTACCCACGAAAACGGTATCTCCTGTAAGCATGACTTTGTCATCAATTATTAGACAAATACTATCCTTAGAGTGTCCCGGAGTGTGGATTATTTTGATTTTTGAATCACCGAATTCAACAATTTCTCCATCATCTACCTCAATGTCTTTCTCTAATGGTGAAAACTTATGCTGTATCACCTTTGCACCTGTGGTACTCTTTACTTTTTCATTACCAAATATGTGATCAAAATGTGAATGTGTATTTAGAATGTACTTATTACTGAGTGAATTATTTTTCAGGTAGTCAAAGACAACTTCCAAGTTCCAGGAGGGATCCACGATTATCGAATCCTTATTTTTTTCATCCACGATGATGTAAGTGAAATTTGCCATGTCTCCTACCAGAAATTGCTCTATCTTCAAGCTCTGTCACACTACCCCTTTTTCTGTCTCAAATGGTATTCCAATCTTCTTAACTATCAACCTTCCAACGTGCTCTGGATTCTTGAGTAAACCATGTTTTGGCCGATGAAAAGTTATTGTGGCGTCAGCACCAATCGCTTTATCAATAATTTTTCCACTGTCTGGATCCAACCCCGAAGGGATATCAACTGCCAAAATAAAGTTGCTCTCTTTCTTATCATTTATTGTTTCAATGATTTTTGAATAGGGTTCCTTTATTTCCCCTTAATTCTGTTCCAAAAATCCCATCCAAAATAATATTTGCCTTTTTGATCTCATCTTCAATTTCAGCGATATTATTTGAGTCTAAGATAAGTCTTCTAATAGAACCCATTTTGCTTATGATTTGCCAATTTAAAATGGATTCTTCGGTTTTTAAGTCCTCAGGGGAACATAAGATGATCACTGATAAGTTGATCTTATTTTTAGGTTTATTTAGTGCAAGAATGTATCCTGATAGATGACGTATTGCAACCATTGAATCACCACCGTTATTCCCCTTTCCACACACGGCTACTATGGAATGCTCTAGTAAGTTTTCTTTGAATTCATCTATCAAGTAATCTGCAATTCTAGATCCAGCATTTTCCATCATCAAAGTTTTCTTCATAGAATAAATGGATTCTCCGTTGTTTTCTATCTCGTACATTTGACTCGAAGATATCGGCTCATATCCTTTCTCTATTGCATGATTGCTTTTCATATTCATAAATTTACTTATCTTAGAGACTGTATTAATAAATTTTTTATAAAAAAATGAATGACACTCTTTTACTGATATGAGTGTAATCTCTTTTCTTCATGAGCTTTTATTTTTTGATCAAGGGAGCCTTTATGATCTTTTGTGATATGTACTTTATAACATTCATCATGAAGGATCCCTATATCGCAGAATTCACATGATGTTACAAATTCTAAATCTTTAAAATCATTCTTGCAAAAACTGCACTTCTCATTGGGTAATGACTCAGTTGACAATGGTTTTAGCCATCCTTCTCTCCATAAGACGTTGACCAATAAACAAATGATAATCTATTCCCATAAATATCTGTTATACATTAAAAGGCATCAAATAATTTTTTAACTTAACTTTCTTAATTTTAGAATCATATATTGCATAAGTGTCTCCATTGTAATTACATTTGATGATTGGAAAAATTGTAGGTTTTTTCTTAAACCTTACTATTTTATAGTATTCTTTCGTTTTTCTTGGCAAGTATTTTATTTCCCCCTTAACGATTAGTCTTTGTTTTCTCATAAACTTAAAAGCCAAAATTATGTATCTGTCTTGATAAGCCTCAAACATTTCTGTAATGAGATAACATCTGTAAATTTGATCTTGGGGGACATAAATGCTGTTGCTTGTAGCGGTCTTTGCCTCGATTGATAACAATATGGAATCTGAGTTATTTACTGCTACAATGTCAGGTAAGCCCGTGCTCGATCCTCCCAACCTTCGCGCAATCCATTCTCCAGAATTTAGTTGCTTTACCAAACGATACTCAAAATTATATCCTCTGCTTCTGCGAATATTGGTCATCCATCTCAACATTTGATTTAGATGCCATAAATTTTTTTTTATACCGTCGTAGCAACTATTTATAACCAGTCACAAAACTCTAATTATGACTTTTGATATTGATTCTGCCAAATTACAGGATTCGCTGAATGAGTTTTCTTCTTATCTAAAACAAGTGGAATCAAGTAGGGAGAAACTAATAAAGGAAAATAGGGAGATTATTGCTTTGAGTAGCAAGGCTATCATTTTGTTGCACAGCGGAAAGACTGCTGAAGCAACTGACTTAATTGATAATGCTTTTTCTTTGCTTTCTCAACTCAAAAAATATGTAATTTCTGATTTAGAACGTTATTTGTGGCCTGCGGAACAAGAATACGTTGAAGCTGCTATCTTAAAAGAAATTGTTGAAAGGAAGGAGCATTTTAGCGGACATGTCGAGCTGCAGGTTTCATTGAACGCATATGTTACAGGACTGTTAGACTGCATAGGTGAAATCAAGCGTATGATCTATGATAATCTTAGAAAGGATGATTTTGAATCGGCATTGTCTTTGTTCACTATAATGCAATCTTTGTATGATTTAATATACCCATTTTCGTTCTACGATAATATTGTTTCTGGGGTCAGAAAGAAACTAGATGTTGGCAAGAGGATAATTGATGACGTTCGTATCTCCATAACCGAGGAATACAGGCGGAAGAGCTTTCTAGATCGGATTGATCAAGCGTCCCTAGTTAAATGATGTGATTATGTGGTTATGAAAAATACCTAAGGGCAAGGAGTCTTCTTTATTCGGTGCTTTATTCAAAATCTAGATCTTAGGCGAATTTCGCAAAAGCTTCAGATAGATATCCATTAAGCTTTTTAGACCACTCGGGGAATCCTTCTGAAGTATCGGGATAGTTTCTATAATGCTTGACCAACTCCTCATTCATTTGAGAAGTAAATTTCAAGTCCTCTGCAAGTTTCTTGTTTAGTGCTCCTCTTATCATCATACCAAGTTTGCTAACGGTGCTAAATTCTGGATGTTCTCCATTAGTTATCTTATCAACGTCCATTTTTGACAAAAAGTGCTTCATTCCATAATTGATCTGCTCGTTAGTGAGTTGTTGGAGCATTCTTCTGAATACTTCTAAACCAGCGGTCTTGTAGCCATATTCGTTAATGAAATTCTTGTTATATTTCCAAAGCCCATTTTCTGAAACGTCTCCTGATTCTATGGCTTCAACTATATCTTTTCCAGCTATTGTGGCTGCAATTATTGCAGGTCCTATGCCACCAGCATCCAGCGGCTTTGGCATCCATGCCGAGTCCCCAACCATGATATACCCATTGGCAACCATGCAATCGTTCTGTCTCCTTACGGATACCTGCCATGTGCCCCATGCATTGCCTAGGTCTTCCTCTCCTATTGATAATCTTGGATTTGAAATAACTGGATTGACATTGACATAATCATCTATTAACTTCTTCAAATCCCTCTTTCTTCCAATTTCCTTGTTTGCTTTGTCAAACAGCTTTTGTTGGACACCCAAACCAATATTCACTTTATTTTCTCCTTTCGGAAATACCCATCCATAACCACCGGGAGCCAAATTTTGATCCAAGTGAATTATGCAATATTCTGGATCAAAAAACGTCTTGTCTTCATTACCTTTTTTATCAAAATCGTAAATATATCTGCCAGTAGATTCTAAATCATTCCTATCTATCCTTCTTTGAATGTGGGAATTAATCGGCAGATTTGTTCGTAGCACTGAAGTAACACCAGTGCAATCAACTACTACTTTAGCAGTTTTCTTAAATATTTCCTTAGTTTTCGTATTTTCACCTTCAACACCAACAATAAAGTTATTCTCAGTTGTTAGTTGTCTAATCATGATATTGCTAGCTATTTCAACGCCCATTTTGGTTGCCTCACTAACTTGCTTTTGAGGTAACCGTTTTCGATTTAAGATATATCCTTCTCCATCAAATGACACTCGGGTTTCGTGATCCGGTGAAAAGGCTACTACTCCCTTCACTGGATGTTCGATTTCTGGGTAACCCCATGATATTTTGATTCTATCGGTCATGTAATCAACAGTGTTTTTGCCAACTGCATCACCACAAATCCAACCCGAAATGGTTTTCCTTCCTTGAATGTCGATAGAGTTCCTATCTAGTACTAAAACCTTCATTCTTTGTTTAGAATAATAAGCTGCAGATGAGGCTACTATTAGTCCAGCTAACCCTCCACCTGCTACTATGATGTCATAATCTGTTTTTGACAGGCTCATCTTTTCCTGATATTTGGTACAGGAAAGGATAATTAAAGCTATGTTGTCAATAACTGCTGTCTAAATTTTCCTTACCCGCCTGGAATGATCGAAAAGCACAAAATGGGTATTATGAGCGTGGGTTGATATCAAAAAACTGCCATTTTAGGCATGAGGTATTTCCTTGCCTGGATAGCATTAAAAATAGCGTCCCTGATAAAATATAGGAGAAAATCACACCAATTGAATTCTTATCATCCATAGTAAAAAAATCAATGATAATATAGAGATGTACCTAGTTTCTTATGGGTCCTGAGGCTGACATCTGTGACTGAATTTGACTACCCGAAACACTTGGGTTTGATAAAGATTCTTCTAATGTATTTAGAATATTTCTGGCATTGTCGTCAATGAAAATGGATTGATTTTTTGAAACTGATATTAATTGTTGGCCTGAACGCAACATGGAAACGATGCTATCTTATAATGCATTTTCAGCAGATTGAAGTGCAGTGTTTGCCGATTTCAAATCCGGACTTTGATTTCATTCTCTATTATTTTCCCTGGCTTCTTTAGTTCGTTTTTTATATAGCCTCTTGCTTGAATAATTTGATTACCTATCGAATTTGTCCCCTGACCTTAAGCCTAGTCAAGTAGGGTCCCAATCAACAAATCATTCTCAGTTACAGATGTTACTAGAAATGGTGCAAAAATCATACCAAAAAAAGGAAAGTATGGTGATTTAAAATCTGTTTTCAAATAAACGAGTAAAAAGTGACAAAATTTATATATAGTTTTTTCTGACTTTTAGTTCGTTTACCTTATTATGATTTCTATTCGAATTTGGGTAATATGATAAATTTGGTTCTCTACTTCAGAAGATATTGGTAACATGGACAAATGTTCTTTGATGATTTCTACAAAAGAGCCTAGACAGAAATGCTTGTCCTTATTATATCTGTATGGAGGGCTTTAGGTATCTAAAGCCTCAAGTATCATGGGTAGATTATTAATATAGTGACGACAGAAATCGATCAATTTTTTCGAAATATCAAGTGTGATCACTGCAATAAAATAATCGAAAAAAAGGTAAAGTATTATTTTGATCAACCTAATGTTATTTTGCTATCAGTTGATGTGTGTACCGATTGTAGCTACCGCATAAGTTTAAAATAATTCTGGACCAGAATATCAAAACATATAGCAAATAAAATAAGTTCTCCGATTCGTACATTCTCTAGATTACTTGGGATTCAAAAATATTCTGGATACTTTTCTTATTCAACTTTTTCCATCCTTATTGTTTATTTATAACCACAAATAGACTCTAGATGGATGGATGGACTATGAATAAATCAATGAATCAATGAATGAATCAGGATCCTAACCCTTAATTTAATTACATCTCATGATACAAGAAAAAACGCTTTTAAAAACAGGTTAGAATTGCTTCGCTCTTGATTAGGATAAATGATTACTGCAGGTTATTCTTAACCAAGAAACGTATTTCTTAAATCCACACAATTATTGCAAAAGTTGATTAAAGATTCAGAGGATGTCAATTTTTATGGAAACCCCATGTTGACACAAAAACATAAAACAAGTTAGTCCCTTAACTAAAGCATAACAAATTGGAGCGAGAAATAGACACCCTAAAACCTAACCAAAAAAGAACAAAAATAGAGTGTATTAGGTGTGGTTCGATAATGGGGGAAATTACTGTATGTCATCTAAAATGCCTAAACTGTGGCGCCGAATTGACTTGTTCTGATAAAGGAAATTTCTGGTAACTGCAATTTAATCTTTATAGATCCATGAGAAAACAAAGATACTAAGTAGCATAACTAAATCTTTACTTTTTATCACTTATCCTTAAATATTCTATCCGAGGTTGGTGTTAAACTGTAACTTGTTGCCAATTTCATTCTTGTGAGTATGTGTTACATCTGAATACGTAAACTTCACCAAGCTCCCAAGTAACAACCTCTTCAATACCTAATCATTTAATCACCTCTCTTAAACACAACTGTGATCCAGAATCTTCTAAATCAGTTAGAATAAATTCTAGATTTCTTAACAATGAATGTGATTAAGAAAAATCTTTACTATTCAAGTGAAAAAAAAGTTAATCCTTATTATTTTGATGGCGAAGTAACAATTAGAGAAATCTATAACGAATCTAGTAGTAATGATCAGGAAGTATATTTTGTAGAATTTTCTAGGGGCGCATTGACCACAATACATTTCCATGAGACCGAACAATTCCTAGTCCCTCTGTATGGCAATGGTGTAATAGGCGAAATTGATATTAACACATCCAGTTCTTTGTTGGGATTTAATTTTGAGAATCTGATTATAAAATCACTCGATGTTGGTGAAATTGTATCAATTAAACCAAACATTCTACATTTTCATGGTGGTTGTCCAGGTCAAAATTTTTCACATGTGGCATTTAGAAAGATGTATGAAACTGCTCCTGCTCCTGCTCCTGCTCCTGCAAAGACCGAACGAGTTCATACACAAACTATCTGGGGTTATGAAATGATATCTAAAGCACTCGGCTCTGAAGATCAATCTCAAATATTAAGTGAATTGAATAGAATTTCCGAAAAAATTCGCGATGCTGTTATTAGATGGGCAAAGGACAATAATCTGTGAGCCAATAAAACTTAATAAAAAGTGTATACTGGATCAAAAAATGTGATGATTAGTTACTTTGGTTTTCGTTAATTGAAAGACTGTCCTCTAAATCATTTGCTGGATTGCTGATAGTTGTATCGTTATCTAATACTGCAGTGTCATTTCCTTCTATTACTTCAAAATCTCCGACTGTTTCGGTGTTGTTAGGATACATGTCGGTTGTATTTTGTGCAAATGCATTACCCAAGCTAAAGCTCACCAGAATGGCTGCAAAAGCAAAAACTGCGATAATCCCTGTATTATTTTCCATTAGATAAAAAAGTATTAATGTATTATAAAAGTATTTGAAAACTATTATATCATATTTCAAACAGGCCCTCTAACTAAATGAATACTGAAGTAACTGGGTTAATTCTTGTATTATTTTGTAAGGTTGTTAAGCCATCCTAATTTTCTGAAGTAGTATAGCATTATGATTACCGCTCCAACTGAAAAACACACGGTAACGATTAAGGGCACAAAATCTATTAAGCTGCTGCTATAATTCGTACTTCCTGGGATATTAATATTCATTCCATAAAAGGTTCCGACTATTGTTACTGGAATTGATAACGTAAATAGCATTGTCAAGAAACTCAATATCTTGTTTGTTTTCTCACTGCTTAACATATGATCTGTATCTTTGTAAATCTCGATGGTTTCCTTTGACTCGTCTAACGCTTCAAGTACTTTGGAAACATGATCATTGATGTCATTAAAATACGAAATAAGGTCTTCTTCTTCTACGTCGGTAGAGAATTTTCTTACGTCCCTTGAAATAATTTCCAGGATGATTCTCTTTAGAGGCAGTACTATTCGCCTAAGAGTGGTTATTTCTCGCCTTAACAGGGAGATTTCTTTTGCAACAGCCACCTTGTCATCAAAGACTGCATCCTCAATATCATCCAAGTTGCCTATCACCTTCATCAATATGTGAAGCAAATCATCCACCAGAGCGTCCAATATTGAATGCAAGAGATATCCTGGGGAATTTCCCATTATGTTTTGTTTGTTCTTTCCATTATCCATTTTGCAAGCCTGAAATAGCTCAGAAAGCGGCTTCAAGTCACCGTGCTGAATGGATATCAGAAAGTCTTTTCCAATGAATAACGAGAGTTGACTAAATCCGGGTGAAGTCTTTTGCTTCTGGGTCGTCGGGAATTGTAATATAATAAAAACATGATCCTCGTACCTATCTATTTTAGGTAATTGATTTTTGGACAAACAATCTTCGATGTTTAACTCATGGAGTGAATACTCCTTGGAAACAACATCCATTTTTTCCCTTGTTGGTTGTTCGATATACACCCATTCCAATCCTCTGCTACCCAGTGAATCCAACCCTTGAAATCGATTAGATAACTTCATCCTACATAACCCTTGTTAGTCTCAATTAACTTCAATAACTCCCTACTAATTAATCTACTACGGGGCCAAACCTTTACTTGTTAAATATACACCTACTTTCTAGGTGGAAAGTCCTTCAAGTTATCTGATTTACACCTGTGACAATTCATTGACTCCGATGAGGAGAGGTAATTAATATAATAACAATTTGAACATTGTTTTCGTACAAACCTGGATTTTAGGATAAATTTACCAATATCTTTCTTGACGATTAAAACATTCCTATCATGGAGATCATATATAAC
>JARFXS010000186.1 GCA_029194465.1 Candidatus Nitrosocosmicus sp. | reverse complement strand
CTCTATATTTTGGCAGCCCAGATGCATTACGTCCTAAAATGCGTACAATTTATTCTATTAAGTTATCTTTTTGCAATAGTAGGTAGTAACTAGAGTGATATATGACCATCAATACAATTCTCTGTATCCTTCCCAATCGATAGTAAGGTGAGTGGCTTTTGAATTAATCTGTTGTTCTAGTTTATAATATTCGTCCATTACTTTTAATGATTGTACATTTGGATTTACTGCTTATTTCCTTCACCATCTCATTCAACACTGGCCTTGTCCTCCTTGTTATTATATTGTTTATTACTAGTTCATAGTAACAATTAATATCTTCATACCATTCTAGCTAACTTCAGCATCTTATACCAATTGTTTTTGACACCATAGTATGCGATACAAAGTATTTTAGGAGAAAGCAGGAATATAGTTTTGATTGTTGATTGTCCAAATTTGATTTGAAATTAGCCTCCATAGTAATTTTATTACTAATCACAGTAAACATTTTGCCAACTTCTCTTTCCATATTGGCATTTTCTTCACCCACATCTATAGAGTCATATTGGACTGTAGGAACGCCTATGCCGACAGCGCGGTCTGAAATTGCTGGATCTGTATTAAATGAAAAAATATACATTATTGGTGGATTTGACAACAATGGTCACAGTACTTCTACCGTAGAGACGTATGACCCTCTAACTGAAGAGTGGATTCAATCGACTTCAATGCCCAAACCGCTAGACCATGCCGCTGCGGCATCCTTTAATGGGAAACTCTATGTGGTTGGAGGGGGATATCTTGACAGGGATGCCTTATCAGATAAACTATACATATATGATTCGAATACAAATAATTGGACTCAGGGAGCAAATCTTCCAACCCCACGTGGTGCATCAACTGCCAATTTTATAAATGGGCTGCTATATGTGACCGGAGGCGTGGATTCTGAAAGAACATTGGCAAGTACTTTGGTATACAATCCTTCTCTAGACCAGTGGACAGAAAAAACGCCTATGCCAACAGCAAGAGAACATCTAACCTCAACAGTCGTTAACGATAAACTATACGTTATAGGTGGAAGAATTAATGGAATGGCTTCGAACGTTGGTGTTAATGAGGTATACGATCCAGTAAAGGATAAGTGGACTACACTGGAACCTATGCCTTCAAAAAGAGGTGGCTTATCTTCTGCTGCAATAACCGTAAATGGGTCAATCTATGTCTTTGGAGGAGAACAACCCACTGACACATTTAGCAATAATGAAAAGTTTGATGTGATATCCGGAACCTGGACCTCTGATATTAATATGCCAACTGCACGTCATGGATTGGTGGCTGTTGCAATGGACAACGTTATCTATGTAATTGGTGGGGGGCCACAACCTGGGGGCTCATCAAGTAACCTTAATGAGATATTCAATGCTGGTAAAGGATAGAGAGGTGGTTATACCTCTAACTTTGCTTCCAATTCACTTTCAATTTAAGCATTATCTTCTTCTGGCATTAGTACATGGAATCACATTCAACGTTTGAATATTCAAGTTTAATTTGACTTCTAATGAAGTATTTTTGGGACAAAATGTTTTAATTTGACCCCTTATTAACAAATGTAATGAATCTGACAAACAACACTTTAATGATTGTGATGGTGTCGTCAATTTTTGTCCTCACTGCAACCGCACTCATTGGAGTATTTTCTGGTACAGCCTCGGCTCAAATAGTAACTGGAACTCCTGGTGAAGTAGGGACTAAAAATAATTCTGAAGATTATTATGCTCCACTGAACGATACCGGTCCTGAAACAATTAATTCACTTGCAGCTATTGAGGGTAGCAATGCAGACTTATTTGGCAATGATACCAACATAAGCAATCCAAATATTACAGCAGCTGACGCTGGAACAGTAAACAAACAAGAAGATTGTCTGCGATTATCGAATCAATCTGCCGTTGATTGTCCATAATTTCCTTTTTTTTGTTTTCGTAAATCGATTATCTTGTCATAAATGAGAAAAAATCATGCTCTCCTTTTTTGAATATTTTCTATACTCATAACAAGTTGCTTTAATCAAATAATCATATTGGACTACAGCTAAACCTCACATTTCCTTTAACTTTTACACGCATTTACCACACATTCACCTCAGAGGGATATTTTCAGAATTTATTTTTTAAATTAATTTAGTTTGGTCCAAAAAGGGTGTCTTTCCCTAATCTTGTTCCTTACGTTCACAGCCGCATAAACCCCTCATACAATGATATTATCAAAAAAACAAATTCAAATCCACATCTTGTGTCATCGCTACACAGTTGTGAAAAATAATCTTCTTCTATATCCATAAATTATATTCATCATTGTCAATTATGGCATTTTCTATCTGTATTGTAAACAGT
>JARFXS010000185.1 GCA_029194465.1 Candidatus Nitrosocosmicus sp. | reverse complement strand
ATACTAATTAGCAACGAATTGACTTCCTCTATTAGATCTTTGAACATTTTGATACCTGAAACATATTGTGTCTCTAGATCACAATTCTCATTTTAGATTTTCTAACACCCAAAGAGCAAGAAACAGATGTGTGTGTTATTCAGCAGCATGCATGTTCCTCAAATATGAATTTAGCCTATTTATTGAAAAAAGGTTTAATATTTAGAAAACAATATTTTTAATATGGGTTCAGATCCGGGAACAGATATACCCCAAGACCAAGGGTTACATAACGAAATTTTAGACCAGCATAGTATAGAAAAAGAAAAACCAGGTGGAGAAAGATGTAGTATATGTGGACTGGTTGCGCGTAATAATATTGAACTAGATGAGCATATCCAACATGCTCATAGACAGTGAGATCCAGGCAGTTCTAATGTATATTCAAACGAACAAAAAATTGCTCCATTTGTAAAAACAGAAGATTAGTTTTCTTAGCAAATGAATTCAGCTTTGTAAAAATACTAACTTTTTCCACTACCTTGTCCTAATTTGCTCATAGTCTGTGGAGGACTGCAAAACATATCATGAGATGTATAGTTATAAAAATACTAACCAGTTTACATAATATTTCTAAAATTCGTGATCTCTATTGTTTCAAAATCGGTCCAAATGTTATATCCGGTGAATATGAATACTTGAAAGTGCAGATGTGGAATATAGGTATAACCGGTCATTCCAATTCTAGATATCTCTTCACCAGCATGAACCTTTTGATTTAATTTGATCTTGGTACTCTTGTAATCAAGGTGGTCATAACGAGAATATTCTCCATTTGAATGTCTGATTGTAATAAAATTGGTATAAAACCAATACGATGCATCGGGACCTCCGACATTTGAGTCATCCTTGATATGAGTTACAACACCATCTGCTGCGGCAAGAACGGGTACCTTAGGAGCAACAAAATCCACCGCATGTCTAAACACCCAACATGAGCAGGAGGATCTATCTATCCTTCGCAGTCAATTCTTAGGATGGGAATTACATCTGCTGCGTTTTTTGCCCTCGCGCCAAAGAAAGCCATCCACTTTACATCCGGTATGAATTAACAAACTATAATAATGCTATAGTGGATTATTTCACCGCGGTATCCTCATATACGCCAAAGATATCATTTTATCTATTAATCCATCAAGACGAAGTGAATGTTAATTATTATCTTTTGCAGAATGATTGTTTGTAAAAAGTTGTTTGTAGACATTCACTTGTTATGTATTTAAAGTATTTATCCTAATATATGGAGAATAATCATAACGCTACCTGAAAAAAGACAAAAATGGTTTGAGGGAGAAGGATTACCTATCTATAAAAACTGGTGAACTAATTGCAAAGACCGAAGAATTAAAGGAGGCAAATGAGTCACTACATCTTCTAAATGACAAGATTAGAAAAAACCCAAGAAATTAGAAACACAAACAGGAATAAATCAGAAAAGAAAAAGAACTTTTAGTTGCACTTATAATGAACTGACAGAAGCCAATGAAAAACGCATTAACCAATAAAAATTTGTTATAGTCAATAATGAATTAGTCGTGGCCAATGAACAGATAAACATCATGAGTGAAAGCAAAAAGAATTCCTAGCTATTACAGGTCATGAACTAAGAACACCAATACAGGCCTTATCAGGAAATTTTGAATTGATACAATTGGATATCCCCTCGCTTATGCAGGATACTGTAAAAGACAAAGATAATGCCAGTAAAGAATTTGAAGATTTAATTAAAGATAAGTCAAGGCTGGAACAGTTTATGAATCGACTCTTATCCATGTATAGAAATTCTTAAAGACTCGAAATCCTGGTAGATAATATTCTGGACCTATCAAAAATCGATAGTAACAGGCTGAAGCTACATAAAGAATCCTTCAATTTAAATGAAAAAATACAAAATGTGATTAAAGATTTCTATGATAAAGCTAATCGTGGTTCTTTACATAAGAACTCACATAATACTCCCATTGAATTGTTTTTTGAGCCTCAGGAAGATCCAATTATTGAATCTGCAGATAAAGTAAGGATTTTTGAAGTTCTTTCAAATCTGATAGACAATGCAATCAAATTTTCTAGTGGGGAAACCATAGTGATTTCAACCACAAAACTACAAAATAATGATAATAAAATAAACCATATCAAAGATAAAGATCTTAAAGATGGAGAAAGAGATATTGCAGAGAAAAAAGATCAACTAGTGCTGACAGCAATAAAAGATAAGGGGGAAGGCATTGACACGGAAATTATGCCACGAATATTTAACAAATTTGTGACCAAATCAGATCAAGGCACTGGTTTAGGTTTGTATATAGCCAAGAATATCGTTGAGGCTCATGATGGTCAGATCTGGGCTCAAAATAATAAGAATGAAAAGGGAGCAACTTTTTCGTTTAGTTTACCGTTAAACAAATGATCTAATTCTTTAAAGACCATGTCACCGGTTTCGCAGCAGGTTTGATCATAAATAGCAATAAATTGATCCGTTCATAAGAATAGAACATTAAATTATTAGAAAAAATTTTGCTATGTGAGAACATCACTGAGAGAAAAGATATGTTCTATGTTTAGATTTTGATTTAGAACTGAAACATTCTTTTTTTGCTTTCTAAGAATTGGGTCGGGTCATATGCTAGCAACCTAGGTTAACAAAGGAATAAAGTATTAAACAATCTGAGATTGTAAATTTATTGATTATTCTATGAATTTTTGATCCTATGTTCAATATTCAATCCATTGAAATACCGAATTAGGAAAAACTATTTCTTCATAATTAAGATACATTTATCCAACCTATACTAATTTTTTTACTTTTCTTTGTAATGTTGGATCTACACTCCAAAAAAAAAACAGTTTAACGATTTGGTCGGGAAACTTCTTATTCACCAGTCCACGAAACAGGGGTTTTTCCTTCAACGGATTATGTATTGGACAATAGGCAATTCTCAAATTAAAAAGAGGAATTGAAAGTTAAAAACATCGGAATTACATAATTATCTCATTGCAGCATCCGAAAAAAAAAATTAAGCTATCAATGTC
>JARFXS010000184.1 GCA_029194465.1 Candidatus Nitrosocosmicus sp. | reverse complement strand
ATTGGATATTGGAAAAGTAGAGGAATCTGCCAAAGAAACAGAAGAGAAAGCCAGCAAGATAATGAAAACATATCTCGGAGAGAAACCGGATACACCAGAAGCATTAGAATTCTTGTGTTTAGCTGAAGGTGGGGAGGTGGCTCATTATGAAGTGCTGCAGGCTATTTGTGGAAACTTTGATAATAAAAAGGCGTTATCAACAGTAAAATCTATCCTAAAAGAAGAACAAAGACATCTTACTCAATGTATCGATATGGCAAAAGCGGCAGTTTCACAATGAATTCGTTGCTTAGGTCGTCCTTTTAAGAATTCATCTTTCATATTTTGAGTATTCATCACATTCATGCTAACAGTAGGTTCACTAACAATAGGTTTGTGAACAAATTTGACATTAAAGTCCTTATAATGGCTGTAGATCCGTACTAAAATGGTGGGGAAAAGGAATAAAAGCAGTTTTTAATGATGCTGATGTGGATAAAGAACAGTAATTCTATTGTGTTAAAAACTATTAGGTACATTCATTGATAGAGTCATTTGGATACAATATTAAAAGATACACTCAAGCGTCAAATTCCTTTCTAATTGGAGGTACAATAACTGGTATTATAATGACATATTATTATGGTTTTCTATTTGCGATTATAGTAAACAGTATTATCTGTATTATCTGGTTTGTCATTTCGATGATTGTCAATAAATATTATTGGCATTATACGAGCTTTAGAGATGAAATGTATCTTTTGAGAAAGTACGTTCTCAATAGAAACAAAACTAAAACTAGTTAATTTCTCTGAAATCTTATTTATTATGCTCATTCCATACTATCACACTCTCGATTATAAATGATACAATGGCAGCAATTCCTGCAATACTAATTATCTCAACCAGTTCTAATGGTTCATGTCTTGCTAAGCTGATTAGTATTTCATGTGAAAGAATTACTAAAAATATGATGGTTGCTCCTATCCCTGCAGTTTTCACAATATGGTCAAGTAATGCCTTATTCTTTCCCTGAGAAAGAAACTTTTCAACTGAGATACCATCTAATTTATGCAAGTATCTATATAATGCGCGCTCATCAGTTATATGCAAAACATATGCGGTGCACATTATATATGCTGAAAACTCGTTTTGAATTACTTAGGTATGTATATTATCCTCATCTTTACCTCCCTCCATCAAAGGTTCAGCATACATGATGCAATGATGACTCATCAGATTACGACACATATTTTCCACATTATCTTTTTTGCATTTTAATTCAATAAACACTTCCCACATTAGACATCAGATTTACATAAACAAATTTTTACTTAGATATTCGGTATTCAATTGATTTGACATCTTCCATTTTACTAATCTGATTCTTAGCATTTATGATATCATTTTTTGATACATTTTTCATCCTAACAATCAAGTCAATACTACCATTTCCCTTATTATCGATTTCAAAAAATGAAGAAACGCCAAATGTCTCCTTCGCCCTCTTAATTATTTTCTTACAGTTATGATTGTTACAAGAAATTAGTAAAGTTCCAGATAGTTGTTGGAGTTCCTCCTTAGCCAACTGCAGTTTCATATCGCTTTACAAGTTTTTAAATATATTTATGTAACTATTCTAGTTTTTATAATGATTCTAATAAATCTATATCACAATATAAAAAATGAAGATGCTGGTTAGTAGAGTATGCTATTGATTAAACATAATACTGTATAATCAGATTAAAAATCTAAACCGTGAATCAACCTAAGCTCATAGCTTTAGTTGCATTCTTCTTATTACTTCTGGCTCGAAGAGGTTTTGCCCTTTCCATCAAATAATAAAAATTACTACTGCCAATTTAGATAAGTAAATCCTCAGGCTATTTTTAAATTAATAGTTTTTATTGCAACAGTTCCTATGACCGAGTATTGCCGCTAGTTTAAAAATAGTAAATATAATTAACTGCTCAAACCTGACAATGAATGACCACGAAAAGATCGGTCGATGAAACCAATCAGCCTACACCTATCTTTGGAAGTAATAGAAATTAATCTACTACGAGTTTTGATAAATCATTATTTCCAATGGATATTGCTTCTACCTTTACCTTATATGGTTACGTATCAGTAAGTATCGGCCCTTGGATATTAAAAGTTCCAGTAATTGGAGAATTTATATCTGGACCGTATGTGGTAGTTCTTATCGTGGATTCAGATAATGGAACGGAAGCGACTGATGATGAATTCGGTGATGTAGTATTTGATCTGTCAGATGATTCTGGCTTTGCAAATTCTGCATCTAATCTGTTATTATTTAGCGAATAATTACGAAATAACAGCAAAAGAAGAAAGGTAAAATAATAAATTACTCTATTTTATTGAGACTGGGTCGTAATTCCTAACAAATATAGCTGGTCTCATAGAGT
>JARFXS010000183.1 GCA_029194465.1 Candidatus Nitrosocosmicus sp. | reverse complement strand
CTAATAATACCACAGCTCCTTCAACGGTTCTGTGATTTACTCTGAAGTATTGAATAGAATGATATCCACACTTTTATTATCGGATTATACATTTGATGCAGAATATTGTTCATTATTCGATTGAAATGGTTCATGCTTACTAGACATTTCGATTTATCATTACCAAATCTGTGTCAATAATTAGTCAATTCAAGATCAATTCTCTGTCAAAAGAGGGTCAAAAATGGGTCAAAAAGGGGAAAAGACTGGTATACAGTAAAAAAACTCCTAGTCCGGGTTAAGGTTTAAATAAAAATAATTTCATAAATAATATGATAGTACCAGAGACCATAAAGAAAAATGGAATCCGCCAATGGTTAGAGGGTATCCCCAGAGATGAGATAGCGTCAAATAATGGAATTAGTGTAGGTATGTTTTCTGCAATCGTCACTGAAGCCAGAAGTAAGATAGTGGATATCGATTTATTGTGAGAATTGGCTCTTAATTTGAGAAAAGCTGGACTTGATTTGAATAGCTCTGCTTTTGCTGTTAGATTACAAAATAAGCTTAACAGATTAGGAATTAGTGAAAATATGGCTGAATCAGCCATAGAGAAATTACATATACATTGTTTTACTAAAAACCTTGAAATTCCAAAATTCTTGTCCAGATTAGATTATCTAAATGACCTTATTAATGGTATAAGTGTTCCAATAGAGCATCTTGATAAATATATTTCTGAGAAGGTGGATATATTGAAACGTCTTGATAAGGATATTCACGATATGGCCAAAGCAAGAAATGACATGGCATCACTCTATAAAACAACAATTCCTGATTTGGATGAATATCAACAACTAAGACCAATTCATGAAAAGCTCAAACAGACAGAAAATGAGAATTCGAAAAAAGGCATTATGATAAAAGAAAAAGAGGCTGAAATACGGCAACTCGAAGAACAATTAGAGAAATCTAAATCATGATTTTGTAATAATTATGATAATGTTATAATGTCTTAATCATGAATTAATTTCAAATAATTCAATATTATGAGTACAGGGCACCATAACCATCATTGATTGTCGATCCATCAATGACATAATTTCTTGGATTCTACTTTTCAGAAATTTTTTCTCTTCCTGTGCTAATTAAGTTATATCGAATAAGAATTCTCCTATTTATTCCTATTAACAAACCTAGAGAAATCACCAATAGAAAATCAAATACTATAGTTGCAAGTACTGTCGTCGAACTATCAATGTAGATTATCCCTTGTCTGCTTGGCGTAAACAAACTGCCAATAAACAAGACCGATATAATAATACGAGACGCTGTTCCTATCACATATGCAAGATGTATGTGTGTTCCACCCTTAACGTAAATAGAACTAGTCTTTGAGTCTGTCCAGAACGATATGAACTTATTTGAATGAAGATATGAATAATGCTGTAAACCAAAAAACACGACCAGATAAGGTATGAGATATAAAATTAGAATACCAACATTGTAAAATGAATCAAAGATAACAATCGAACCTATTGCTAAAAAGAAAATAGATTCGATCATAATTTTCTGCTTCGTTACTTTTCTTCCATGTTTGGCCCATTTGAGTCTAGTAATAGCCAATATTATGATTACTATGCTATATAGAATAATTTTACTTATATTCATCTCATTTAACGAAATTGATTTCTGTGCATTAGGTAATTGGAGTTTTGTAGAGTCAATATTGTTAAGGGGAAAAGCATGTATAGATTGTATTGTGGAGAGAATAATGAAAATAGTTGCTATAGTTAGTATGGGTATGAACAACCAATTTTTAACATAGCCATCATACCAATTTCCTATTATCCTAATACACCATTATTAGGAAAAGTATCATCCAATTTTAGACTTTCTACCAATTAGTTCCCGATACCATGGTTTTGATCTTTCTAAAGCTCTTCCGATAGATAAAAAGGATTTATTAGCAAACTTGTCATCAATAGAGGACCTTTGCTCTTTCCTTGAATCACGACACAAGTTCAAGAAAATTAAATACGTAAGAAAAGTGTCAATGTTTGTATCGATATGCGGCTACTTGGACTATTCTAAAGTGGGGTATTAATTAATAGCAATACTTGACTATATTCATGATAACGACTATTCATTTGACCCACTCATGTAGATTTTTGCTACATCATGACATAATTCATATCGTATTAAATATTTTTTAGGATCTTTGGATTATAAAAAAAGTCTATAATTGCAATAAAGTTTGAATTTTAAGAAAAAGTTTATATATATTCAAAATACTTTTAACAGTGATGTATTATTCACCATCTAGCGAAGCAAGTGGAATATATGTCAATGAACTCCTAAAGAGAGATGCTCAGTTAATATCTAGAATGTCGGAGAACATTTCAGACGATAAAAATATTTACATGATATTTAGGGAAAGACTGTTATTGTA
>JARFXS010000042.1 GCA_029194465.1 Candidatus Nitrosocosmicus sp. | reverse complement strand
CAAGAGCAGTAAACCAATCAATCAAATTGAAAACAACACTGATGATATAGTCAATCCAGATGTGAAATCCACGTATATGCATATTGAAAAAATAATTGGGATGTCAACTTATGATAATAATGCACACCTAATCGGCAAAGTACAAGAAATTGGTTTAAGAAAATTATTAGATGGGAATGTTGAATTCAGTTTCAAGATAGAAAATTCAAACAATGAAATCAAAGAAATAGAATGGAATAAGATTTCTAAAATAGGAGACATAATTCTTTTGGCAGATCAAAATTCCCAGTCTAACGAGATTAAATCAAGAGGTTCTGGAAGTATTCATGATATTAGTAGTGGTAATATGGACAGTAATACGGACATTAGTAGTGCATCATCAACAGCAACAACAGCAAAATTAGATGGCAAAATGTGTCGAAATTGCAAATACAATAATGAAGTGGAATCGATTTTTTGTGAAGAATGTGGCAAAAAATTGGAATGAAAAATCTATTTATTTTTTAATCCAATTCTCACATCTACTACCCGCGAACCACGTCCTTCCTCTAGGACCAGTAACGGATTAATATCAAATTCTTCGATTTCTGGAAAATCTGTAATTAGTTGAGACAATCTTAGCAAGCAATCAACTATGGATGGAATATCTGATGATTTTTCACCTCTTGCACCTTTCAATAAAGAAATTGTTTTGATTGAATCTACCATTTCCCTGGCTTCGGATTCAGAAATAGGAGCCAGTCTGAAATTTACATCCTTCAAAATCTCAACGTAGATTCCTCCTAATCCAAACATTAGCAATGGTCCAAATAATTTGTCTTGTTTTGCACCAAGGATTAATTCTTTGGAGTTGGTTACCATTTCCTGAATCAATACACCTTCAATTTTTGCGTTTGGATTATAATTTTTTACACTAGACATGATAGAATTATATGCATTTCGAACATCATCGGTATTTTTTAAACCAACTTTTACACCGCCCGATTCTGATTTGTGTATAATATCTTTCGAAGATATTTTCATGACAACAGGATAACCAATTTCTATTGCAGATTTAACAGCATCATCTTCATTATTTACTAGCATACTTTTTGGAACTGGAAATCCGTACGCTTGAAGTACAGCATAGCCCTCATCTTCCAAAAGATTTGTTCTGCCTTGTTCGTAAACTCTAGATATAACATCCTTTACCTTCTCCTGATTAACGGAGAAAGATGGTATAGATTCCTTTTTGTTGTTTAACCAATTACTAAACTTATACATCGAATCTAATGTTCTTATGGCAGGTTCTGCATACATAAAATGAGGTACTCCTCCTTCTGACAATATAGATTTGTTTTCAACACCCTCAGCCAAACCCATTAACGCTGCTAGCATTGTCTTTCCACTATTCTTTGATGTTCGAATTATTGTATTAGCTAATTCATTATAATCTAAAGTCGCAGAAGGGGTACACATTGTTACTACAGACCCAACATTAGAATTAGACAATACTTCAACCAATACTTTTTCAAATCTATTGAAATCCGCATCGCCTACTATATCAACAGGATTTCGGGAGGATCCATGCGGTGGGATAACTTTAGCTATACTTTCCATCGAATTAGAAATATCTGCCATTTGTATATTATATTTCGAACAAGAATCGGTGGAAATGATTGCAGGTCCACCTGCATTAGAAACAATTACCACCCCCATGTTATTCATTGGTAAGGGCTGTTTTGAAAAAGCGGTTGCTAATTCAAATAATTCCTGCATTGTATCTACTCGAATCACACCAGCTTGCTTAAATACAGCATCGTATACTTCGTCTGAACCCATCAATGCACCTGTATGAGACATTGCGGCTCTAGCACCTTCTGGAGTCCTACCAGATTTTAAAACAATAATTGGTTTTCTTTTTTCCAAAGTAATTCTTTTAGAAGTATTCATGAACCGTCGTCCATCATGGATATCCTCTAAATACATCACAATCACTTTGGTATAAGGATCATCTTCTAATAATTCAAGTATATCAGTTTCATTCATGTCCACCTTGTTTCCCATACTAATTACTTTGGAAAATCCTATTCCCTGAGCTATTGCATCCTCTACAGTAGCTGCGCAAATGGCTCCGCTCTGAGAAACAAGAGCTATTTCCCCATGCTTAGGAGTAATTTTCAAAAATGTTAAATTCATAAGATTTTGATCGGTAAGACTCATTATTCCAAGGCAATTAGGCCCAATTATTCTGATTCCATATTTTTTACCAACATCTTGTACTTGTTGTTCCAATTGTGCGCCAGTTTCGTCAACTTCTTTAAAGCCTGCAGAAACAATTATGCAAGATTTTATATTTTTTTTTCCTATTTCTTCCATAACTGCGGGAACAATTCTATTTGGAGTAGCGACTACCGCAAGGTCAATGTTATCATCGACATCAAGTTTTGTTATGCATAAGTGCTTTGCAGTCAGTTAATCGACATATATTTTTTTAGATACAGATGAACTAGTCGGGGTAATCGATATATTTTTCCTTTATAGCCGTTCAATATATTGGAAAAAATAGCTTTACCTACCCCAGGTTTTTCTGATGCTCCTATTACAGCAATAGAAGATGGTGACAGGAAAATATTCTTTAGATTCTCATTACTCAATAAAAAGTATATCATCTGGTTATAAAAATATTAAAAAAATTTAGTTTTTATATTAAAGAAATATTTATCATCATAGCTAAATGTCTTCAAACAAGTTGACCATAGATATTGATACTCATGGACTGATAAGCGATCTTCAGAAATTGATAAAAATTCCGAGTGTTTCTGCAAGAAAGCAAAACTTGGAAGAGTGTGCCAAAGAGATCGTTGTAATGATGAAAAGAATAGAATCGACGCAGAGTTGATATATTTTGATGATGATCAGAAAATTCCACCTCCCCCACTAGTTTATGGAGAGTCAAATCCAAATCAAATCCAAAATGGGAAGACTTATTATTTTATAATCATTATGATGCATAACCAGAAGAACCTAGGGATTTATGGGAATATGAACCGTTTGAAGGTAAAGTAGAAGGAATTTGATTTATGGAGAGTAAGCTTCCGACGATAAGGCGAACTTGTAACCAGGTTAAAAGCAATAGAGTTTTTCTTAAACAAAGAGGCGATGTTCCAATGAATATAAAGTTTCTAATTGAAGGAGAAGAGGAGATTGGAAGCAAGAGCATATCGGAATATCTAAAAAAATACAATACAAAATTTAACACCGATTTAGTTATTTGGGAATTTGGATATATAGATCAGGAACAAAAACCCATTATCAGTTTGGGGATGAAAGGTCTTTTATACGTAGAATTGACGGCACAAGGTGCCTCCAGAGACGTTCATTCTAGCTTAGCTGTTTTTATAGAAAATCCTGCTTTGAGAATTGTACAAGCTTTATCAACATTGGTTGACAGGGAAGGAAATATTTTGTTAAAGGATTGGTTTAAAGAAGTTAAAGAATTATCTGAAGAGGAAAGTTTGATCATCGACAGCGAGCCATTTGATGAGGAAAGTTTCAAAAAAGAATATGGAATCAGCAAATTTATCAACAATCTTAGCGGGAAAGGAGTAAAGAAAGCTTTGACTTGTGAACCAACTTGTAACATATCTGGATTAAATTCGGGATATTCAGGACCAGGTGCAAAAACCATAACCCCTTCAAAAGCAATGGCAAAGATTGACTTTCGTTTGGTTCCAAATATGAACCCTGTTCTCCAGTTTAAAAGGCTAGAGAAACATCTTGTAGAAAACGGATTTGAAGACATTAAAGTCACACTTATTCATGGGGAAGCCGCTGGAAGAACTGCATTAGATGATCAGTATGTAAAAATAGTTGAAAAATCTGCAAATGAAATTTTTGGAGATTCAATAATATCAATTTCATCTGCAGGTACTGGACCTATGTATGATTTTATTGATTTGCTAAAGGCTCCTTGCATTTCAATTGGTGGGACCTATATATTCTCAAGGATACATTCGCCCAACGAATTCGCTAAGATCGACCTTCTTGAAAAAACTACTAAATGTATGATAAAAATCATCGACAATATTTCAACGACTGTAACATGATACATTTTTTTGATTTTACTTATAAGGATGAAACAAGCTTTTACTAATATTGGGTTTTGAAGATAAGATAGAGAAAGACTATCTAGATGATTGGAAAAAGACGGTAATTGACAGAGTACAAGAAAATGATGACATAGTAAAGATAACTGAACATGTTATTTCATATTGCTAGAATTATCGATTATCCCAACCTGAAAATATCAGAATATATGAACTTGATGAATGAGATGGAAAAGAGTTAACCGGCCAAATAAAAAATACAAAGGTACAGGCCAACCCATGTTATTGAAAAATTGAATGATTTTTTCTTGATGATAAAAAATTTCAACCAAATATTAGTGACTATTATAATCCTGTCAATAATTATTTAAACATAGTATTAGAAAAAAGGACCGGAATTCCAATAACACTATCATTGATCTATATTCACCTTGCTAGTTATATGGATTTTAAACTCCATCCCGTTAATTTTCCATCTCATTTTTTAGTCAAATACGTACTAGACGAAGATTCAGACGAATCGATAGTAGTTGATCCGTTCAACAAGGGCCGAATCATGGATGATTACGTCTTACAAGATCTTTTAAACAAGGCATATCCCAGAACTGCCATTTCTTTGTCTAACGACTTGTTGAAGAAGACAGATTCATTACAAATCACCATCAGAGTCTTGAATAATTTGAAAAATGGGTACATGGAAGTAGACGATTTAAACAAAATAATGAAAATAAACGAGATGATCCTCTCTTTGGATAGCACTAGTTCTGAAGCACTCAGAGACAAGGGTATAATTTTATATAGAAATAAGGAATATGAACAAGCTTTAGAAATTCTTTATAAATATATAGAATTGAATCCAGAAGCAATCGATATTGATAGAATATTGGAATTAGTAAAACAGATTAGAAATTTGCTTACAAAGTAGATTGGAAATAATATTGATCTTAAGATATTTTTAGAATATGTTTAATCAAAAGGATTTTTGCCAGTTGGAACCATGTACGATTGCTCAAAGTTTCATTTCTCCATGTCAACTTGTTGTCTAATTAATATGGCAAAGTCACAATCAATCAATAATTCAATAAGGTTGAGACAGTACTTTAGTACAATACTATGATTTAAGTATAGTTAAAAGAGTAAAGAATCTATTCGAATTGATTGCCAAAATTGACATTTGTTATTCGAATTTTATGAATACTATAATATATTTTTAAATCAATGGGGTATCAATCACATTCCAATCTCACAGAGAATAGATACAATTAATGATTAACATTAAGTGGGTAAAGAAACTCAAGATGCTACAAATATGATGAATTTCGTTATAATATGAATAAACCATCAGAAATGGATCAAAATGGAAACTATTTACATCATAGGTCCAAATGTGATCTATATACTAATTTGTAAATAATTACATTAAACACAATAAATTTAGATATTCTTATTTATTTTGAGAAACAGATCTTTAGCATTTTTTCTGGCCTCTTCAGTTATTTCTTCGTTAAAAATAGTATTGCTCAAAGAATCAAGTATTACTTGCCACTCTTTTTCGGTTAATTGAATACTCTTTTTGTCAGTATTACCCATGTTAAAATTTTTCAGTTTCTGTAATAAAATCTTATTTGCTTTTAATATGTGAGGGTATACGAGTTTCTAAAAATGAGGTAGACAGGTAGTAGGGCAGCAATAGGGATGGCATCAATAATGATAAATAACTAGTTTTTTTTAACTATAAGTGTATCAATCTCTAACCTCTAACTTTATCACCTTTTCAGCTTAGGTTCTTTTCGATATGATGTAAAAACCATGAGCAGAAATAATCAAAGCGGCCAACGACATCTTTGTAGCAAATACCAAGTTCCACGGGGTATTAGGATTAGGATAGGGCATAAATAAATCGTCCAATCTTAATTCACCATTAACCAAGTCAGCGGTGATTAATGCATTCCATATTATAAAATTATAAAAGAATTCATAAATTGAAATTATTAGTATTGCAAGAACTATCAATTGCAAAATGGATCTTATACTTTTTGGAATATTGTTTACCTTATCTGCTCCAAGTTTAGTAACGCAATACCAAGCTACCACAGAAACGATCATAAGATAGGTTATCAATTTTGCTAACCCCTTAACTGGAAATTCAGTATTAACCAATACCTCCCCTATTATGACCTTTCCAGTATTCAAATATTCATAAATACTTACATATAATGAATAAAAGGTAATTGCAGCCATAACAATTGCACATAAAAAACGACGAGGTAGAATCTCCTAGAAAGAAATTCGTCTTTTTCTATGGTTAATTTCATTTACATTAAAACCGATTTAATAACTCATATAAAAATGGTATTTTATTGAGAAAACCCCTTTCAAACCAATTCATTCAAGTAGTAGTATTTTTGATCACTGTAGATTATTCTCAAATGTTTTTAGAATCTTGTTAATATCTGATTCAGTTATCAGCGGGTGAACAGGCAAAGACAACACATGATTCCAAGCCCAAACAGTATTGGAGAGAAAAGTATCAGAGTTAAGATCATTAGTGTGACTATAATAAGGAGTTTTATGTATTGGTGGATCATAATAAACAGTAGCACCAATTTCTTCCTTAATAAGAGCATTTTTGATCAAATCTCGTTGAGAATTTTCCTTGAACCCAATAGTAAACAGGTACCAGTTGAATTTCTTATTCTCAGGTTCATAAGGCAATGTGAGTAAGCCTTTTTGTTCAAATTCCTTTAATCCATCAAACAATAATTTTGCATTTGTTTTTCTCATTTCTAGCATCTTGTCTAGCTTTCGCATCTGAGCAATTCCTATGGCGGCACTTACTTCGGGTAATCTCAAGTTCAGACCAAATATCTCTGTATCATACCCATTTACCATACCATGGTTTCTTATCATTAGCAATTTTTCATATAAATCATCATCACTAGTAACAATTGCTCCCCCTTCGCCAGTCGTGAGCACTTTACTAGCATAAAAACTAAAACAACCCAAATTTCCCATTATACCAGTTTGTTTTTGATCATACAAAGAACCTAATGATTGACATGAATCCTCCACAACTTTTAATGAATTATCTTTTGCAATAGAATTGATCTCATCCATATCAGAGGGATGACCATAAAGATGAACTGGAAGAATTGCTTTTGTATTTTTATTAATTTTTTTCACAACATCTGAAACGTCTATTGTGTAGTCATTCTTGTTTATGTCGACAAAAACAGGCTTTGCTCCAGTAGCAACAACTGAATTGGCCGTAGCTACAAAAGTAAAGGATGGAAGAAGTACTTCGTCGCCTGGTTTAATTCCCAAAGACAATAAAGCGGCATGTATAGCTGATGTTCCCGAATTAACAGCGATTACATGCTTCACCTTGAGATAAGATTTTAAGAGATTCTCAAATGCTTGAACCCGTTTTCCACCATTTTTAGCTGGAGAAGTCAATGCATTTTCATCAAGTACATTCAAAACTTCTTGTTTAGCATCATCATCCAACCACGGCTTATTTATTGGAATCATTATTTTATAATTATTATCTAACAGATATAAAAATCAGTAATAAACGGAATTAATAGTTAGAAATATCAGTTTTATTTAGTGTAGTATACCATGGATATGGAGAGCGTAGAGACTGTAATATCTCCTAAACGAAGATGAATATGATGTGTGTTAAAATATAATAGAGGGCAATAATAATTAGTTTTAGTGCAGATGTGGCAGAGTGGTCATCCTAATGCAGAATTATTAGGACCATAGTAATGCGTCGGCCTTGAGTCAATAACAAGGTAGATTAAAAGAAAGCCGATTCGCCGTATGGCGATCAGGAGTTCAAATCTCCTCATCTGCGCTGAAAATTTTGATTTTGATTCATAGTCTACTGCTATATCCTCATCATTATCTTATAAAAGATGAAAAAGGGTAGTCTAAAAATATTTGGACCAATTCAAACAAAATAAAGGATAAAAAATAAAATCAATGGTTATGAATCGTGTATGTCAATCAGATAGAGAGAATAGGGGCATAGTTTCAGCGGATATAGAAATACATAGTACTTTAAAATTTATTATAGAATAATATTTTATATTGACTATAAGGCAACTTATAGGTCATAAGATAAAGATGATGAATAAGTATGTAGTCATAGTAATTGGAATTACAGTTGTAATAATAAGTGCATTAACAATAATAAATACTCCTTCAGATACAACGATCCTTTTACCTTCACCGTACGCAGAAGATAGAGCTTCTGCTGTCAAAGTTATTGCAGATGGGTTAGAATTTCCCACAGGTGTCGCAGTTTTACCTGATAAAAGAATCATAATAACAGAACAAACAGGAAAGGCATTAATTCTCAATAGTAACGGATCCCAGTTGAATAATTATGAAGTACCGGATAATTATTTTGACGAGGGTGCAGGACTATTAGGATTGGCAATTCATCCTCAATTTGTTAATAATCATTATTTGTATCTTTATTATACTTATAAAAATAATGATAATCAGACATTCAACAAGATAATACGATTACAAGAAAAAAATAACTCACTTAGTGAAGCAGAGACAATAATTGATCATATACCGGCTTCAAAGCTTCATAATGGTGGAGTATTAAAGTTTGGACCGGATGGAAAATTGTACATTGGTGTTGGAGATACTACAAATTCAGAGTTAGCTCAGAATTTATCTAGTTTGGCAGGAAAAATACTCCGTGTAAACGATGATGGAACCATACCCAGTGACAACCCATTTCCTAATTCTTCAATTTATTCATATGGACATAGAAATGTTGTAGGTATTACATGGGATTTTAACAATAATACAATGTATGCTAGTGAAGCTGGCAGGATCGGAAATGATGAAATTAATGTAATCAAAGCGGGTGAAAATTATGGTTGGCCAATAGAAGAATGCGGTAATTTAGAAGAAAGTTTATTCATTAATGCAGAATTTTGTTTTACGCCTTCTATATATCCTTCTGGAATTTTGATAAGCAATTCTACTGAACTAGATTACTATGGAAAATTAATTGTGGCTACTTTAAAAGGGGAGCATTTGAGAAGTATTGATCCCATCTCAAAAGATCAATCTTCAATATTAACCGGATATGGTAAAATCAAGGATGTGACAGAAGATAACGATGGATCATTATATCTGATAACAAACAATAGAGATTTTTTTGATAACGGTGGTGTAGCAATCGACAAATTGTTAAAAATTGTTGGGAATAATTAAGAAAATGAGTAAAAATTTGGATAAGAAAAAATTTAGGGACATGACACATGAAGAAAGACTTCAATTTATTAAAGTAAAAACAAGCTTAGATGATAACGAAATTGATCTGTTTAGAAATACATCGGTATTTAAATTTAGTAATATCGATGGTATGGTAGAAAACGCCATTGGAATTTTTCCACTCCCTATCGGAGTAGCAAACAATTTTGTCATCAACAATAAGGAATATTTTGTTCCTATGGCAATAGAAGAACCATCTGTGATAGCTGCTGCAAGCAACGCCGCAAAGATAGCAAGTAAAGGTGGAGGTTTTACGGCTCAAGCAGATGATTCTATCATGATAGGGCAAATTCAATTAATCCCAAATAGCTCGTACGATCAAACAAAAGTCCAAAGTCTAATAGAGTTGATATCAAATAATAAGATTGACATAATATCTCTAGCAAATACTAAAAGCAAATTTGCTAAATGTTTAGACATTAAAATTAAACAAGTCAATGATGAAAGCATAAACAAACTCGGACAGATGATAATAATAGAAATCATGGTGGATACCAAAGATGCAATGGGTGCAAATGTTGTTAATACAATGTGTGAAGCCATTGCTCCCGAAATAGAAGCATTAACAGGATGTAAGATAATACTAAAAATTTTATCTAATTATGCCACTCAACGCCTAGTAAAATGTAGAGGAATATTTCCAACAGAATTAATTGGTGGTGAAGAAATCCTTAAAAGGATTTTATTTGCTTATTCTCTGGCGTTCACTGATGTCCATAGAGCCGTTACTCATAATAAAGGAATTATGAATGGGATTGATAGCGTAGCAATAGCCACTGGTCAGGATTTTAGAGCTATTGAGGCAGGATGTCATGCATATGCGTGCAGAGATGGACAATATAGATCTTTGACTAAATGGTATCAAAATTTTAAAGGAGATCTCGTGGGAGAAATAGAAATTCCAATGGCGGTGGGAATAATTGGAGGGATAACAAACACACATCCTATCGTTAAAGCTTGTTTGAAATTAATGAATATATCAAATTCTCAAGAATTAGCTACCATTATTGCTGCTTCAGGATTAGCACAGAATTTCTCAGCAATTAGAGCTTTATCTAATGAAGGTATTCAGAAGGGACACATGAAACTGCACTCAAAAAATATTGCAATAATCGCAGGAGCTACAAATGACAAAATAGAAATGGTCTCTAGAAAAATGGTAGAAGAGAGAAATGTATCGGTTTCAAGAGCCAAGGAAATTCTAGAATCATTAAAAGAAAATTAAGCTTATGATGGTAAAATAGAAAGTCGAATCAATAAAACAAATAAACAACGTAATAATTAGTATATGCGATATAGGTATCAAATATGGGTCTTATTAAATTCGCGGTGCCCAAAGGCAGTATAGAAGAGGCTACTTTTAAAATGATAGAACAGGCTTGGCAATGCAGTGTTAGTGGAAGGGGTAGGATATACAGGGTAAAGATTGCAGACCCAGATATAGAGGTCAAAATTTTAAGACCTCAGGAAATTCCAACATACGTACAAGAGGGATTTCATGATGTTGGAATAACAGGCAAAGACTGGATAAGAGAAACTAATGCTGATGTCAAAGTATTGTTAGATTTAGAATACGGCAAAGTTAAGCAGGTAATAGCTATTCCGGAATTTTTTGAGTTCAATAGTCTGGATGAGTTGATAGATAATTTTGCTCAGAACAAAAAGACATTGAGATTTTCAACGGAATATCTAAAATCAGCATCCTCGTATATAAAATCAAAAGAGAGCTATAAAAAACACTTTGGTGATCTGGAACCCACAATAGTAACTCCTTGGTCTAGGACAGGCAATAATAAAATGGTAGAAATTTTCTTATCGTTCGGAGCAACAGAGGCAAAACCTCCAGAAGATGTCGATGCAGTTTTTGACATTACAGAAACAGGAACCACCCTTATTCAAAATAATTTAAAAATCATAGATAAAGTAATGGAATCTACAGCAGTACTCATAGCAAATAAAGATGCGCTAAAGGATCCTACAAAAAAGGAAAAAATCATAGACATGATTGTCCTATTGAGAGGAGTAGTAGAAGCAAGAAAAAAATTACATATTTTCGTTAATGTAGAAAAAGATAATCTTGAAGAATTATTACGTATTCTCCCATCATTGAAAGGTCCAACCGTTAGTAATTTAAGTAAAGAAGGATGGTATGGAGTAAATACAATAATAGACAAAAATGAGTTTATTAGACTTATACCAACTATCAGAAAAGTTGCTCAGGGGTTGGTAATTTTAGAACCAAGTCAAATATTATCGATGGATAAGATAATTCTAGATGATAAAGATGAAATAAAATTTGATTAAGACTATAAGGATTAGAGAACCACGAGAACAAGCTAATGAATTAAGAGAAAGATCTTGGAATAAGGATCTTTCAATTCCAACCAAGAACGTTCTAAAAATCATCAACGACATACAAAGAAACGGGGATGAAGGATTGTTAAAATGTATTGAGAAATATGAAAACATCAAGATTGATTCATTTGTTGTTAGTAAGTCTGAAATTAAAGAAGCCTATGAAAACGTCTCAGCCAAGCAGATAAGAATAATAAAATACATGAAATCCAAATTGGAGAAAAGTGAAAAGGCTGTAATGGATAATCTTAAGAATATTAAAATTGATTCGGGTGGAATCAAGATAAACAAAACAATAATGCCTATTTTCCGAGTGGGATGTTATATCCCAGGCGGGAAAGCTAGGTATCCAAGCACGATAGTAATGTGTGCCATACCAGCAAAAGTCGCAGGGGTAAAGCAAATCGTAGCTATTACACCACCCATGAAAAACGGAAAGGTGGACCCTTTGACTCTTGTTGCAGGGGACATCTGCGGTGTAGATGAGTTTTATAAGGTAGGTGGTGCGTACGGAATAGCAGCACTGGCTTATGGTACAAAGACCATAAAAAGAGTGGATAAAATAGTTGGACCAGGTGGTGTATATGCATCTGTTGCAAAGTCAGTGGTATCAAAAGATGTATCAATAGACATGATAGCCGGTCCGACCGAATTACTAGTATATGCCGACGAAAAGTCAAATCCAAGATATATTGCATTGGATTTGATCTCTCAGGCAGAACACAGTGAAGATACATTATGTGGAGTAGTAACGAAATCAAAAATGTTAGCAACAAAGATTTCTGAAGAATTAAATAGAATAATTAAAGAAGATGATATACCTAGAAAAGAATTTGTTGAAAAAAGTATAAATGATAATGGATTCATTGCATTATGCAATAATAATGAAGAAATAACAGAATTCATTAATGAATTTGCACCTGAGCATCTTGAAATATTTACAATTAATGATAAAAAAACATTAAAGGAGATTTATAATGCAGGATTGATATTAATTGGAGAATACACTCCATCGTCTGTAAGTGATTATTGTCTTGGCTCTAACCATGTACTTCCAACGTATAGATTTGCAAAATCTAGGTCAGCACTATCTGTTTTAGATTTTATTAAACTAGTAAATGTGATAGAAATGAATAAGGATGCTTTAAAGAAAATGTCTCCAATCATAAAAGAAATAACATCAACAGAAGGGTTATTTAATCACTATGAAGCGGTAAATGGAAGGATAAGATAATGGTGGTGGATTGGTTAGATAAAGAACTTGCCCACATTAAATCATACAAACCTTATAAAAGGCCAGAAAAAATTCATGATTTCTATAAACTAGATTCAAATGAAAATTTAGTTTTAGAACAGAGATTTATAAAATCAATTGCATCAAAATCTCTTCATGAAAGCGATTTTAGAGAATATCCAATAGAACAATTTGAAAAACTGTATACGAAATTAGCAGAGTATACCAAACTAAGTACAAGAAATATTGGAATAGGTAGTGGGTCTGACCAAATAATGGATTTATTATTATCAACAATAGGTAAAGGAAAAAAAGTCATAACAGTAAACCCTACATTTTCTTATTTTACAGACAGATGTAATCTGTATAAAATACCAACTAAATTAATAGATCTTTCCGCTATTGATAATTCCTTTGACCTAGAACTCTTTATCAAAAAAGCAAGAGATTATGATATTATATACATAGCTTCACCGAATAACCCCACTGGAAATCAATTTAAACTTGACTATATTTCAAGTATAATAGATACTTTAAAAGATAAGCTGATAATAATCGATGAAGCTTATGTTGAATTTGCTGAATATAGTTTATCTAATATAGTAACAAAACATCATAATGTTTTAATAATGAGAACATTTTCAAAAGCTTTTGGTCTGGCCGGAGCCAGGATAGGATATATCTTGGCTAATGAAGAAATATCCGATGTCTTTAACCAATATATTCAATTACCATATCCATTGAGTAGTTTCTCAATGCAATTGGCAATTGAAGCACTTGATAACATTCAGATGGTAAATAGAAGTATAGAAGTAATAAAGAGAGAAAGAACAAAAATGTTTGATAGGCTAAATAAATTAGATAAGATCAAAATATTCAAATCAGATTCTAACTTCTTTTTCTTTCAAACATTTAATCACTACGATAAAATCAAAAACCAATTATTAAATGAAAGAATACTAATAAAGAATTTTGGAGACCTTGGGAACTACAACGGTGCAATGAGAATCACGATAGGAAATACTGAGATGAATGATAAAGTAATATCAGTAATTGAAAAGTCATTAGCGACCTAAGTCGTCTGTGGTTAAAAAGTCATGAATAAAATTTTACACTGACAATATCAGTTAAGTTATATTATCCTCACGAGAATCATCACCGTTATTTTCGTCTGTATTATCTATCATCAATTTTTTTTGTGTGTAGACATTTACTTCTCGGGGTACAGAAGTATCCAAAATCTTTCGAATTTTTTCGGCACGCATGTTTCCAAGACCGGGTACCCTGGCAAGATCGGCTATCGAAGCATTCAAAACTTTTGTAGGAGAATGAAATTTATCCAATAATCTTGTAGCTAGTTTAGAACCTATTCCTGGTAAAGAAGTAAGAACATATAATTGTTGAAGAAGAAATGGATTTGACTTTTTTATCTTTTTAAGCAAAGGTCCATCGTTTTTGTTCCTAAATTGATTAGAAGCTAGTAAAACTAACAATTCAGCAGTATAAAATACAGAATTAGTATATAAAATTGGGATTCGGAAATCAAGTGCTACTTTTATCAAAGTTTCGTATGCTACCCGTATCTTATCGATAATTAATTTAGAGTCATTTTCAAAATGCTCTCTTGTATCAAGGTCTGTTAAATTTCCTTCTATAATAATCAGTGGCTTTGTATAATGATTTATTAAATCCGAACATTGAATAAATATGCGACCGTCATAGACAGAATTTATCAAATCATATATGGTTTTTCTTTCAATAACAGTCTCAGAGGAAACAATATAGTCTCCAACTGGTAATTGTTTATAATCGACAAATACTCCACTAAGTTTAAGTAAATTAGGAACTCGACTATTTTTCTCTCGCTCATCTGCAACAATTCGAATAGCCAATGCAATAATAAAAAAGCATATTCTTAATTAACATTCATAAGAAAAAAGTTGTTATTGTGGAGGTTGATTAAATTTATTATTGGATTGTGATCCCCCTTGGGCCATATGCATCATTTGATTAATCTTATTTTCCACTTCTTTTAGATTTTCCTTGACCCTAGATTCTTGTTTTCCCAAAACTACAGTCCTGGTATTTGAAAGCTCTTTCTTTTCCTCTAGTTCTTTTATCAAATTATCCCTGTCAGATTTAACCATCAAAGGTCCTGCAAGCTTGTATACGACATCATCAGGAGTAGTTTTCTTTAACTCCTCCAAGGCTCTTTCTGTTTCAGATATTTCTAGTTCAACCTGTTGTTTTTGCATCATTATTGCTTGAAGATTTTGTTGTAATTGTTGCAATCTTGCAAGTTGCTCTTTTAGCCATGGAGGAAGCTCTTGTTCACTCATTATTAATACAAAGTAACTAAATATTCACTAAGATAAAAATTATTACACTATATATCATTTGTCAATATACAGTACAGAATATGCTAAATCCACTAGTCTCAAAAAAGATAGTAATGACGCACGAAATTTAGATATATTGTTACCTGATATTGATAATATAATATTGTTATTTTCTATAGAAACAGTAACATTAGTATCGAAATCAGGTGTTGATTGAATATCGCCTTTTAATGCAACAAAAATAGAATTCAAAGGTTTTTTTAAAATATCACCCTCGTCATTATTAGGTGGGAAAAATTCCTTATTGTGGTTTTTTTGCTTTACATCAAAATAAATAAGAATTTTAGCCTTGAAGCTTTCCAAGATTTACGTCATAGGCTCCTGCTGCGACTTTGTATTCGCATTTATTGCACTGCCATATACCCATTGCTACTCTTTTAAATTTTAATGAAGTACAGTTTGGACATCGTCTTTTTTGTTTTAATGTCCTATAGACCTTACCGTATCTTTTTCGTACGGTGGCACCAAACTTTACACCCAAACCTTTTAGTGCTGTTGAACCCTTTTTTCTTTTAACCTTTAATTCAACTCCTTTATTTTAGAGCGCATTTCCTCTCCTTTAATTCTTGCGATTTCAGAGAACTGGACAATCTGATTGACAGAAAATGGGCCCGTAAAGCCTTTTTGTACAGCGACTATATTTCCATCTGATTGGGTTGTCATAGTTATGCGGGCATCCATGCACGCTTCCTCTTCTGTTGTTGGATCTAATAAGACCGACTCTCCAATTCTAACTGCGGTAATAGATACCGGCATTGTAGTAATGGGTGGAGGCATAGTCTTACCGGTATCAACTACCTGTTCGTCTCTAATTTCATAGATCGGAAATTTACTTGTTGAAAGAGCAGCCACTACTGCATAAGAGGTAGCATCTAACAAATTACCATCACTGTTTATGATACTACAGTCAACAAATACAGTATAAACTATTTTTCCAGGAATCAAAACCAATTTTTCTAAATCTAGCATTTCTGATTCGCGTATCCCTCTATCAACAACTCTTGATAATTCTATTGCGTCCTCGTCAGGAGGTCCAGGTTCAACATGAGGAGAGGCGGTAGGTAAAACTTCTGCAGACATAATCAATGCACCTTTATTTTCTAATCCTTCAAATGGTTCGCCTGTTTCAACTTTAACACCTGCTATAACTTCTGTATTACCTAGCTTTACCTTTGCAGAACCGGAAGCTTTGTCTATTATTCCTATTTCAATTTCAAAATTTCTATATGACTCAAAATCGCGGCCATCCAATCTTTTCCCTCTTGACAAAGCTTCTAGCATTTGTTGTTTTCGTAATTGTTCGACTATTACTGTAGAACGTTTAGAGGAGCTCATGCTTCTTCTTTCAACTCCATTTCATTGCCAAAATACTTTTTCATTAGTGCTTCTTTTTGTATTTCGTATACTGACTTGCATCCATTTATTGCTTTTTCCAAACATTCACTAAATTGAGCTGTAGTTAACTTACCATCCAACTGCAGCAAGGTTACTTGTTCCAAATTGGGCAAATAAGCTACAGGCATATCGGCATCTCCTTCTTTATCTTCAAGATCGTTAATATCTAGTACAATATTGTCTGATAACCGTCCAGCAGCACAAGCAGAAACCAAATCACGCATATTAATTCCAGCATCAGCTAATGCCACAGATGCTGCATTGATGCCAGCACACCTAGATCCACCATCGGCTTGCAATACTTCAACGAAAACATCAATTACCGCTCGCGGATAGTCACTTAAAATTAATGATGGTTCCAAAGATTCACGCATTACTTTAGATATCTCCACTTCTCGTCTAGAGGGAGCGGGATTCTTTCTGGTATCCGTAGAAAATGGAGACATATGGTATCTACACCTAAGAACACATCTGTCTGGAAGAGCCATATGTTTTGGATGAACCTCACGTGGCCCGTAAACAGCGACAATTATTTTATTCTTTCCGAATTCTATATAAGCTGAACCGTCTGCATTTTTCACCACGCCCACGGTAATTTTAATTGACCGTAATTCATCTATTCCTCGGCCATCGGATCTTTTTCCGTTTTCGTCCATTAAAGCTAATTCTTTCAAATTATACACATCCTATTTGATCACTCTTGTTTTTTTTCTTTTTGATCGATATCGCTATCGTTGTTGGATGACTTTTCAGAACTATCATTTCTATGCTTTTCCTTTGAACTGGAGCCAGATTTACTATTATTCGATGTTGATGATTCGTTGTTTGGTTGTGGTTGTGTTGATGATTCGTTGTTTGGTTGTGGTTGTGTTGATGATTCGTTGTTTGGTTGTGGTTGTGGTTGTGGTTGTGGTTGTGGTTGCGTTGATGATTCGTTGTTTGGTTGTGGTTGTGGTTGTGGTTGTGGTTGTGTTGATGATTCGTTGTTTGGTTGTGGTTGTGGTTGTGGTTGTGGTTGTGTTGATGATTCGGTACCGGGCGAAGCATTCACTGATTCTGGTTGTTCTGGATCAACAGGGTCTTGAACATTTAGTAAAGTCTTGACTCGTTGAGTAAGATTAGTAGTATGAGACTCTTCCTCTACCATTTTAATAGCCTTTGCAGCCAAACTGAGACCATCGGGGTCTCTGCCTGTAACAACTACTATACCATTTTGACCGATTATCACTCTTGTTTGTGTAGCTTGTTCTATAGTTTGAATCATAGAACCACGTTTTCCAATTAATCGTGGAACTCTAGTAGGAGAAATCTTTATGAATTCGCCGTAAGGGATCTTTCCTAAATCCTTGTCTTGAACTGTAAGCATTGGGTCCCTAGTTCTATCAAAAGATACAATTCTTGCAATAATTAAGTCCCCGATGCTTAGTTGTCGACCCATATCATCTTTGGCTGGTGAAAAATCTCGGCCAAATACATCTTGTGCAGGCAGGTGAGCGAAAAAGCATGCATTGATATCAACATCCCAAGATAGAGAAGATCGATCAATAATCTTTCCGATTACTAAGTCGTTAACACGTGGTATATAAACACCCGATAAAGGTATAACTTTAACGCCATCTTTACCAGCTTCAGCAATTCCAACTCTGGTAGATATCAAATAATTACCACTTTTAACAACATTCATCAATGGTTTATAATTACCCTCAATAATTTTATCTCCAGGTATAACATATCTCCTCTTTATTTCTTGCATTTTAGATATTGTCTACCTCCAATAACAAAATAGATGTAAAATGAAATGTTTTCATATTTTTATATCTAATTATGTAGAATTTGTTCTATAATATAATCTGTAAGTAGTTATTCCTTAACTTGTGCAGACCCTTTAGTTAACGAACCAATGCGATCGAGGAAATTCCCTTTCATACCGGCATTTATTTCTATATTTACTTTTAGAGAACCATCTGATAGCCATTCTTCAGAAGTTAGAACGCCAGAGCTTTTAATGTAATTATAACTGGTGGAGGAAAAAGAGCTTGGTATAAGAATGACAAGCTGTAACATTTCAGATTTTAATGGAAGAATTTTTCTAAGCGAGTCAACAATAGATTTGACCTGGTCTTCGGCTTTCTTGAAAGGGTCGATGGTGACTCTTACATCTTCGAGTGCATTTTCTATTCGTTGAACAGGGTGAGGAAGTTTTGTTTTGGGATCTACAAAATTTTTATTTATGTACTGAACAATCTGTTTTCGCTTGTCCTCTACCATTTTGCGCCTTTGATCTGTAGTAAGATTTAGTTCTCCTTTAAGTAATATTTGTTTAAGTATTTCATTAGAGTCACTAGTTTTGAAATGCTTATTTAATTTATCAACGGCAACTCGAGATCCTTTATTTGCATCTGAATATATTTCGTCTGAGACTAATACGGAAGACAAATCGGTTCGTTTACCTAATTTATACTCTAATGCAGGATCTGGCTTTACTAAAATTTCAAATCTATCATTTCCAATAGTTAATTTTACAATAGTAACTTTTGAATCAGCCATATAATAGAAAATTAACTGTGATATATTAATATGATAATATGTTTAGTAGGTTGCAATATTCCTAATAGATTCATTACATTTTTAATATACGTATGATTAAATTTATTTGATTTGATCTCCATAGATTTAAAGGTTATTGAGAAACATGATGAAAGAATAACCATTAAATTTAATAATAATGTACCTCGTCAGTACGTAAATGCAATTAGACGACTATCAATTAGCGAGGTGCCCACTTTTTGCTATTGATGACGTAGTTATTCTTGAAAATTCCTCAGTACGCATGATGAAGCAGTTGCTCACAGGCTTGGTTTAATTCCACTAAGGACTGACTTGAAGAAATTTTCATTGCCTGAAGAATGTAGTTGTAAGAGTACCCTGGGATGTACGAATTGCAGGGTGTTATTACAACTTGATACAGAAGCTAATGAAAAAACTAAAACAATTACTACTTCAGAGTTAATTTCAGAAGATGAATTTGTAAAACCTGTAAGTCAAGATATTCCCATCATAGTATTAGCTCCTGGTCAAAAATTAAAGTTTGAAGCATATGCGAGGTTGGGATTTGGCAGGGATCATGCAAAATGGCAGCCTGCTACAATAGCAGTAGTAAAATATGGGGAAAATGAAAATGAAATTTTTTTAACTGTGGAATCTAATGGAGCATTAACTGCAGAGGAAATAATCATAGCAGCAATTGAGCAGCTAAATAAAAGTATAAAGGACTTTGGCGAAACAATTAACGCACTCCAAATACCAAACAACCTCTAGGTAAATTTATTTGGTACTTTATACTCTTTTAATTGGAATAGCAAGTAATGTTTAACGATACTTTAATAGATAATACAGTTTGGATTCTACGTAAAGCATTTAAAAGTAACAAGGCACAGATTTGGAAAGCATTGGAGAAAGAATTTTCCAGATCTAGATCAAACAGGAGACAAGTTAACATCCAAAGATTGGATAAAATTACTAATAACGGGGATATAGTGGTAGTTCCAGGCAAGATTTTAGGCAATGGGACGTTGGGGCACAAATTGACAGTTTATGCATATTCATTTTCAGAAACTGCCATAAATAAATTGAACTCTGCAGGGGCAGAAGTTATTTCATTGCAATCATTAATAAGTAAATATCCTGATGGGAAAGGTGTAAAAATAATTGGCTAAGGAAACAAAGTTGGAGACAAAACCAGAAGAAAATCAACCGCAACAAAATAAGCTTATAGTAGTCGATGCAACAAATTGTATTTCAGGAAGGCTATGTTCGAAGGTATCAAAATTATTATTGCAAGGTAATAGAGTATCCGTAGTAAATGCTGAAAAAGTAATGGTATCTGGAAATAAGTATGAAGTCATCGAAAGTTACAAGAAACGATTAGAAGTTGGATCAATTATTAACCCAATACACGGTCCATTTCACCCAAGAAGACCAGACACCATAATTACAAAAATGATAAGAGGTATGGTCCCAAAAAGAAAGTCCAGCGGAATGCAATCTTTTAAAAGATTAAGGGTATATATAGGCGTACCAGATGAGTTAAAAAATTCAGCAATGCAATCATTTGAGGACGCAAAAATTACGAGACCTGAATCATTTTACATATCCATGAGTGATGTGGCAAAACAGATAGGTTGGAAAGGAGTAGTTCAATAATATGAATAAAATAGATCTTTATCCCGGACAAAGAAAGACATGTAGGGCAGTAGCTACAATAGTAAAAGGAAATGGAAAAATTAGAATTAATAATATCCCTGTAGAGGTAATTCAACCAGAAGTAGCAAAGGAACTCATTTTAACACCTACTAACATAATTGGTGAACTAAGGGATAGAGTAGATGTTAATGTGCACGTCAATGGAGGCGGCTTCATGGGGCAAGCGTTTGCAAGCGCAGTAGCAATTTCACGTGCTTTAACAGGAGAAACAAAAGGTGCAAAGGATCCAAGGGATCATCCATTTACAAGAAACATTAGAGAAGAGATCAAGAAAAAAATAACAGAATTTGATAGACATTTGTTGGTTGGGGATCCAAGACAAACAGAGTCAAAGAAATTTGGCGGCTCAGGGGCAAGACGAAGAAAACAGAAATCATATCGTTAATTTTTACTTTTGATATATTTTTTGATATCTTAATTAATGCAAAAAAGATATAATAAAATATGTCACACAATGGCATAGATATAGATCAGTATATTCTGCTGATTATATATCCCAGTATAGCATTTTTTGCAGTAGGCTTCATCACAAGAAAAATAGATTTAAGGAAGACAATCACTTATGCCTTACAAGCCATAATCTGTTTTTGCTTTTCGATTGGTTATTATATATTTATACCCTATGGCGGAGCTCAGGGTTTGTCAATAATATTGGGGCTGTTTGGGATTTTATTGATATTTTTAGCAAGAAAAGAAAGAATTTCCCCAGTTACTACTACAGAAGAAGGGAATGAAAGAGGAGGAATGAAAGAGGAATGAATCAGAATTGTCGGTTTTTTAGTTCTACAAGAGCAGAAAAATGCAACTAACGTCCAGATTTAGAATAAAAAATATCAACAACATAATAGAATTTTTGAGCGATGTACATGTTGGAAGATTAGCAACAATTGACGTAAACGGATACCCTCAAATAATTCCAATGAATTTTGTTCATACAGTTATAGATCTAAACAGTAAAAATTTTAGCCTTGATTACGGGAAGCCAACATATCGAAAAGAAGACAAAAGAGAAAATACTTACAATGATTTCAAGATAGTAAATGATGTCTCCACCAAAAAGCCAACACTTTATGAACATGTAATTTATATGCATTCCCATCATAGAGGAGAGAAAATTGAGAACTTCCTACGAAATCAAAAAGTAGGATTTGAAGTCGATAAGGAAATTTGCTTTTTGCCCTCGTACTATTTTCATCCTACCGATGCTTCTTTTGCGGACACATTGTATACAAGTATAGTAATAAAAGGAAAAGCATCTGTTGTGTCTGATAATCAAGAAAAAGCATTTGCAATGAACAAAATGATGCAAAAATATCAATCGGAAGGTAAGTATACTGAATTAGACCAAGATACAAAATCCATCATACATCTGACAGTAATAAAAATTAATGTTGATACAATTGACGGTAAATATAAAATCGGGCAAGAATGGTCGGATTCCTTTAGGAAAGATATCGCAAACAAGATTATTCAGAGAGAGGGAATTACCAGAGCAAGAGAAATTCTAAAGGATATGAAAATAATCATACAAAAGAATGGTGAATTGGAATTACCAATTTCAGTAAATCTGCAGCTATAATAGATATATCCTCAAAATATGTATAGAATTTGCCAGTAATAATAAACAGGTAGTTAATTTTTAGTACCACAGACTTCGAAACTAAAAGCAATATATCCTATTATTGAGCTATCCTTTCGAATGGGGAAAAAATTGTCGGTATATTTAGGCATTAATTCCTGTTTTAAAGATAGTGCATCTTCTTTTGATATATCCAATCTTAACATATCTTTACCAAAGAGTAAATCCCATAAATCAATATCAAGAACTTCTTTTAATGCAATGAAAGAAATGATCCTGCTAGTATTTGCTTTGTCCACAACTATGAAATAACTAAATTCATTCTCTTCAGAAAATGGATCAGGGACGGTAAAACAATCTATATTGAAATAACTAGTCAATCTTTTTCTTAAAAGGTGTGATGAATAAGACATGAGTGCGAGATCAGTAAGAGACAATGCTTTTACAGTATCTAGAGTAGGGCCTTGAATATTTAATGAAAGCATATCTTAAGTAATAATGTAAGGTATTAATTATTTATGGAGAAATAATAATTATTAACATAAGTTTAAAAATATAACACTTGCAAGGTGATGTAAGGTAAAAAGCCGGGGTACCCAAGCTAGGTAAGCAATCAAAAAATCCAGCCCTAAAAGGGGTCAGCCTCGAGATCTAATAAATGAGGAATTAAAGGATAGATAGCTGATGTCCTTCCGGACTCGTGGGTTCGAGTCCCACCTCCGGCATAGCAGAGAGGGCGAAGGTGTCAGGCGGGTTGCGGCTCGCCGGCGCCCGCCCCGTAGTCCTCGCCCGAGCCGATCGGCCGCTCCTCCTC
>JARFXS010000182.1 GCA_029194465.1 Candidatus Nitrosocosmicus sp. | reverse complement strand
GTTCCAAACGATACTCAATTTACCCCCGCGATACCTGCTCCAAATGTTGAACCAACAACAATGCCAGACAGGACAAATCCAAATAATAAACTAGTAATAGTGGATAACCAAAGGTCTTCTGCGCCAGTTGCAATTGACGTCACTAAGACAAATATAACGTACCTTCAACCCAACTCCAACTATTCCTTTGTAGGGGATGAAAGTTATGTCAATTCCGGTTGGATGTTCCCAATGGGACAGGTTCCCCCTGGTGCACCACCGATTACCTCATTCACAGTGACTTTTGAAAACCCCGGTACTTACTACTACATATGTGTACTTCATCCTTGGATGACTGGCACTGTTACTGTAAATTAGGGGTATCATTAACCTCCTCTTTATCTTTCTATATTTTTCTGCGTGAATCATACAAAATATCGTCAACATCTTAGTAGTTATTTCTTCGAATAATAGGTAAGACAAGCCCAAAGGCGTAAGCATTTGGGCGACTAAGTAAAGGGTAATTGACGACGAGAAGTCTTCAAAAAGGATTAAACCGTGTTAGACGAACTATTGAAAGAAATAACAGTCAATATTTGAGAGCTGGACATGGAAAGCAACAGTAGTAAAGGTTGTATCACCATTTTGACTAAGGTCCCTATATCGAAGAGGTAGTATATATTACAATGCAATTTCCTCAATTCATATTTGAGAAAAGAACAACCATTTATACCACATCCTGATTTTGTAACAATTAGTTTTCACCTACTGGTTATCGAATTATCAACACTATCAACAAATGGCACGGTCTACCTGATGAATGAATAGCTCCATGGATTATGAATGGATAGTAGACCGTTACCTGTTAGAGAATGTCTTGTCTTCTCGTTATTCCTGGATTGTATGCGTATTAATAACTTAAAGAAACAAGAATATAAGAACGATGCAAACAGTTGCATTCAGTTGTAATTACCAGCAGCTCCTTTAATGCAATTTTGTCAAATATATTACATGTTCTTGTCTATGTCAATTTGCCAGGTCAAATAGATTTAATATCTTTTAGTATACTTACAGTATTTGAATAATTTTCATATCAATATTTTTATAGAACTCTTATGAGCTTATCGTGATTGATATGTTAAAATTAAATAATTATGCATCGTCAAGGCACATATCAAGGACTAAGACAATATCGTTATTAAAAGATAGTGACAAGAGGAACGGTAATAATTACTGTGATTCTGTTACTTGTCTATTGGAATCCATCTGCAGATGTACTATTTGTTATGAATATTTATGCTATGATCACGCTCAAACGCATTCACATGCTATGATAAATTTTGAAATTATAAAATAGGTATGCTCACATTCTTTCATCATAAGGATTGGATAAATTTAAATAATCTAAATTCGATACATTTGTTGCCTATGATGGTTCAAATATCATAGTATCCATTTGTCCTAGAGAAATAGTAATAAGGCTAGATTCATGTTATAAGTGTCTATTAATTTGTAGTAATGTAGTATTTCCTTGATATATGTCCCAAATCAGTATTCTATCACAATATTACTATAGATGTGATCGTCATAGCTAATTCGATGGAATTAGTAGACATAAAAGCATGACCATGGTAACCGTACACCATAGCATTGATACCTTATTACTTCTCAATTAGGATTTTTATCAATTGTACACTTCAATTATCAAAGTCCATTTGAGATAGATTGATTGTATTCATGAGGTTCTGTCCAATATATCCATTAGGGCGACCAATCTAGGAAAGTGATAAGATATTTATTTCCACGATAGGATTATTTTTCTCGTTCTAATCGGTATGAGTTGTAACGGAATATGTGTAAGGTACAAGGCCAAGAGAAACCACAATATTCCATCTAGATATAAAGAAGGACAGAAAAGGTGTAGTACTTGTGAGATATTTATTAAATGGGACGATAGTGCATACTGTCCATGTTGTAACTCTAAGTTGAGAACAAGGTCATTTCGTGGTTGGGAAATGAGGAAAAAGTATAGAGAAATGACGATAAAGCGATACTAGTCTAAACTTCAAAATATGACAGTGCCTTAGGTTCCTGCTCCATTTATAAAATATGAAATGGACCTGAAGAGTCAGTTTATAATAACCTAGTTGGTTCTCATATACTATTCAATTTTAATATCATGGCTATGGTGATATATCATGTCAAATGATAACCAGATAGAGTGTAAGCATGTAAAAGTTGTAGACCTAAGCAAAAAAGGAAATACAAAAGGTTGTGAAGAATGTGAACAGATTGGTTCAGACTGGGTTCATCTAAGATTGTGTCTTACTTGTGGGCATGTGGGATGCTGTGATAATTCAAAGAATAAACATGGTACAAAGCATTTTAAGAGCACATCACATCCAGTTATAAAATCATACGAACCAGGTGAATCCTGGAAATGGTGTTTTGTGGATGAGCTATTTATCGAATAAACCC
>JARFXS010000181.1 GCA_029194465.1 Candidatus Nitrosocosmicus sp. | reverse complement strand
ATTCCATATCGACTATTGTGGAAAATGATAGTATTATATCTGTAAAAAAATGATAAACAATAATATCACAGACAACAAATTCAAACAGTTTAATTTAAACAAGTCCCTTCTTAGTCTAAAATCATGAAAGAAGTTTAAAGCATTAAATGGAGAACATAGAAATAAAATTCTAGAATTGAGTCTGAGTATTCAAAGTGGCGATATTCAATAAATTTGGGAATATGGTATGACGTATTACATGGATAAGATTTTCTATGTTAACAATTTAAGTAATATCTAATCATCTATAAACCCGCCTACATTGTATTTATTTATTTAAACATAGTACTAATATATCTTCAACATATAATGATATCACTACCAAATGAAGGCTAAGGGAATTTTAATGCTTATGCTCACACTTAATATAATAATTGGAATAGCAACTCAAAATGGTTTTTACAATACCACAGGATTTACACTTTTCAAAAACGTATATGCACATACATTTACCTCAAACTATTACGCCAAACTTGCATCATTTATAGACGAATTCCAGGTCGAATCAAAACTGGTATACGACAATATGGCAAATAATAATTTAACATTGGCACAAAAACATTCTGATGAAGCAGCTAGTATTTTCTTATGGAATCTAATGTCTGAGTTTCAAGAACGCGACAAGGACAACACTGATCGATTAAACACAACAGTTGACAACTTACAAAAATTCACATCAGAATCCAAAATTGGATTAAAAAACTCTACTGATTTCCAGAAACAAGAATTGAATACAATACAGAAAATAAGTCAACTTACATCAGACATTGATACGGAAGCAGATCGGATGCTAAACGATACAGAGGAGCGTCAACTGGTAGATAATTCAAATCCTATAAAACAGATTACAGATCTATTTACTAATTTTTTTATTGGAAAGACAACAGATCCAAATAATACACCTATTAATCCAATGAGGTTTGTAGAAGTCGTAGACAACATCCTAAGAAACTATGGTGATGCATACGATGTAAATTTTGATATGACAGATATGGCATACATGACGCTTGCTAATAATTCGCATAATATGGATATGAATAATAAAGGCGGTAAAGACACTAAAAATGGTATAGAAAACAGTTCTTTTGAAAATGCTGCAGACTATCAAACAGCAGAAGGACTATCATCTAAATTACTGGAAATCTTTCAGGAAAAATTAAAACCTATGATGACAAATAAGGAATCATCCTCATACAGCAAGACATTAGAGAATGGCATCATTGAACTTATAAATTCGATAAAAAACAAGGATTCACCTACAGATATAATGATGATAGTACATACAAAGATACATCCAAGTTTAGTTTCAGCCTTTAATTTGCAAATCGTTTCAAATACTGAATTGTAGTAACAACCAGGGAATTTCCAGATAGTATTTCATTGCCTTTAAGATATAATAGTACATATCCAGTAATCATGAAAAATGCTTAATGGTAGATTTTCTATATATGATACAATAACGAATGATCCTTCGTCATTAACCATTAGTACTGATATGTTTGGCTCATAAGCTTAGTATTGTACTACTTTTGTACCAATAAGTTTAAGAAAACCCGATTGGAAGTGTAAAAATGGACTATGATGTTTCCCCAAAAATGTTAGCAATAGTTTTTGTAATAGCAGGAGTAGTAATTGTGTTTGTGCTAATGGGAGGGTCGTTACGTCAGCTTTTTAGTTCAAGTATAGAAGAGAACGCGATGGTACAAATTTCTAAAGATGGCAAATGTATAGTAGAAGGCTCAGACAAGATCCCAAGGACGATCGAAAATTGTCAATATAAAACTGGAGACAATATAACAATAAGGTATAAACAAGGGATGCCAGCATTAGAAAGTCATAGTAAATAACTACCAGTTTCTTATGTGAGATTTGTACTTCGGATATAACTTTGACTATATCTCCTTCAGTTACCCTCATTGGTGGACCTGATATTATTTTAATCATTATCCAAGACATAATTTAAGTTAATTAATTCCATTACTATAATATAAAAAAAAGAAGACAAAAACTAATGTTTAGGGCTCATCAATAAATCAACTAGAACTACTGTTTAGTCCTTGGCTTATTTCATATTGTGAAAGATAGGGCTCTGGAAATCCTGTTCTCTCAGATGGACATGCAAATCCTCCCAATAGTGCTTTTCTTACTACGTTATCCGTCAGGCTAACCGTTGAATTGTCGGATGGAGCGGATTCTCCTCCAGCAGGATTGCAAGTGAAGGTGGCGTCAAAAGATTTTCCATTTATGCTTCCAAATATCCTGTAGTCATAAGTAGTTTGCACAGTAGGATAAAAAGATTCAGATTCATATACACCCTCCTCCTCTCCAAATGCCGGTTCTAAATTCAAAGTCATATTCTTGTTTCCAGCTATTATCTCAGCTTTGAGAGTATTTTCTAGTCCCAAGACAGGCTCAGTACCATTAGCC
>JARFXS010000180.1 GCA_029194465.1 Candidatus Nitrosocosmicus sp. | reverse complement strand
TAAAGAAGTAGAGAAGAGATACAAATATTACGCAGAATATAGTTAAATTCTGACTTTAGCCAACATGGGAAACATTTTATATATAATGTTTCTTAAATATAACACTGAGAGATAGTGATAGATAATAACAAACAATTCTTGTCTCAACAATTATTGTGGATTGGCATATCCTTAGGAATAAGTCTTGCAATCTCGTTCTTGCTACCCTTTCCGTTATCTTTACCGGTAATAATAGTAGTTTTCATTTTGCTTAGTTATTACATTAGAAATAGAGCCATGAAGAAGATGGGGATGGCAGGCTCTGTATTTGGAGGAAATGGCAGCTCCGTTAGCTATTATTGTATGAGTTGCGGAACAAAACATAATCAATCTTCATGTCCAAAGTGCGGATCAAAAATGAAGAGAGTAGGTTCTTAATTAGAACAGTATAGAGTAATGGATAAGATCCAACGGCTAGAGAAAATTAGAGAATTAAGGGAATTTGTAGATCAGATTAACAATGAATCTACTAAAGATTCATTAATTTTGGTAGAAGGTAAAAGAGATTTGGAGGCATTATCATATATAGGCTGTTCTGGAAACATACAAGCCTATCATAATTACAAAAGTATTGTCGATTTGGCGGACAATTTTAGAGTCAAATACAAGAAATTAATTTTGCTTCTAGATTTAGACGATACTGGTAGAATAATGACGAGAAAAATTTCTCATTTATTAAATCAAAGATATATTGATAACTATTACAGAAATAAGATAATTAGAATCACACAAGGGAAAATAAGGACAATTGAAGAGTTAAGATCCTTTTATAATAGTATGCTATGAAATTAAATAAAAGTTTAGATATTATCGAATAATTTCAAGGTCTATCAGATATTTATCATATAACCATTTAAAGGTATAAACAAATGCTGAAAAATTTTAAAACAAAAAACTTAATCAAGGTAAGACATTATAGTTATGATAATCAGTGAAATATGATAAATAAAATTAATAATGAAGTTATAAAAATGCCAAATACTGGTATTGTAAAATATCATGTCAAGCTAAAATTTGATGTCGATGGACTAGTAGAAAAGGCCGATATTATTGGAGCAATATTTGGTCAAACTGAGGGTCTGTTGGGTCCAGAGATGAACTTAAATGAACTACAAAAGGTTTCAAAAGTCGGCAGAATTGAGGTAAACGTTGATACAAAATCCAATTCAGCACGTGGAGATGCTTTGATTCCCATGAGTACTGATATATCTACTGCAGCTTTAATCGCGGCGGCTATTGAAAGTATCGATAAAGTGGGACCTTTCCAGGCAAAATTTTCATTGGTTGGGATTGATGATATTAGAGCAATAAAGAAAAAAGTAATAGTAGACAGGGCCAAGAAAATTGTTCAAGAATGGGCCACTAAGACGATTAGTGAAGGAGAAGAAATGCTAAAGGATGTCTATGATGCGAGCAAACCAGGCAGATTAACTACATTTGGAAAGGCGCAATTGGCATGTGGTGTTGGAGTTTTTGACAGCGATTGGATAATACTTGTTGAAGGTCGGGCAGATGTTATTAACCTCCTAAGAGCAGGATACGATAATTCAATAGCTATAGAAGGTGCAAAAATTGATGAGACTATATTAAAATTGACCCAAGGTAAGAGAACTATCGCATTCATAGACGGCGATCGGGCCGGAGATTTGATACTAAAGGAGTTACAAGGGTTAGTAGATATAGAAAAAGTCTACAGAGCTCCTCCAGGCAGAGAGGTAGAAGAGTGTACTCCACTGGAGATTTCAGAAATATTAAAGGACGTTGAACAGTTTATCAATGATAAAATCAACGATACCAACACCGTCCCATCTAATGTCCAACAAATTAGGAATCATCACAGAACTGATCATAGCCTGAATCAATCAAACAATCAAGACCAAAATAGCTCATATACATATAATAGAAATTTAACTAATCAAAGTTTAAACAAACACATTACATATGACAATAGCGACCAAAAACAAAATCCAGATAATATGATTTCTAAAGAAGATGAAGAAGTTATTTCCGTTGTAAAGAAAATGTTTCAAGAGATAAATGAAACTTTAGATGCAATGGTTTTTGACAAGTCAATGAAAAGAATAGCCAAAATTCCTATTTCGGAAATAATGAAAAAAATATCTGAATTAAAAGATGGAAATTTATTGATACTTGACGGCATAGTAACTCCAAGGCTTGTCGAAGCCGCTAATAAATCAGGGATAAGGCACATTATAGGTCATAGAACCAGTAATTTGAAAAAGGCAAGCCCAGATGTTCGTGTTCAAACATTTTCGGATATGGGGTTAATTAGTCAACCTATTAGTAGCAGATAATTGCTTATGATGGTTAGGGATCATTCCCACTTCAACTATTATCATTTTTTAGTTATGATTCATCTACTTTCAAATGGAGGTAAGGATAGTTATTTAGAAATAACCAGTACTCAAGTGAGCCGTCTAATAAATAGG
>JARFXS010000179.1 GCA_029194465.1 Candidatus Nitrosocosmicus sp. | reverse complement strand
CTCTCTTTTATTGTGTAGATAATTGGGATATTCTTACAAAATAAACTGAAGAAATTTTTACTTTCCCAAGTCGTATACGTATTGTGTTTTTGTTTTAGATGTATCTAGATCAACAATGCCTTCTTCCGTTTGAAATGCCATGTAGAAATCATTTATTTGACTAATTTTCGATTGTGGGAATTCTTCGACGTTGTCGGAATCAGTCAAATCCTTTGCTTCTACATCAATATCAAACTCTGCAATTATTGGTGATTTATTAGAATCATACCATATCCCAAGCTGCATATGGCCATCCATAGCATCATGAAATTCTACACGGCCGAGATCGTAGGAGATCTCATCTACCTTAACTCCATTAACTCTTATCAATCGGGCATTTTCTGAAATATTCAAATTCAGATTAGGAAAAATTTCTGTTATATTCTTGTATACATTCAGATTAGGATATTCCTTAGATTTGATTTTGGTTGAAACTGAAAACTTACTTTCAAATGGTGTAACAATGTCTTCTTCAAATTTGATTTTAAGACTTTGAAATCCCGACAGATCATATGATTCAGCCTTAGTTTTATCCGAGTTTCTATTTTTAAAAGTTATATCATACCCTTTTATATTATCACTTTCATCATATTCTTCTCTTATTCTAAGTAAAAAGTTATACTTTTCATGCAGGACATGTGTTTCGGTGTCCAGATACCATACTTTTTGTTTTTCTGTTTTCTTATCATCAACTGTGAATTTACCATTTTGTTTTCCAAAATGATCATTTAATGCTTTAATTATTTTTTTTCTACCCTTCTCTTCATTAGTAAAATTACTGGCCTTGAGAATTATTTTATATTCACGAGAATTCAATTGTTTATTATTGGGCTGTTTGGCATTGTATTGCAATTAGACATCTCATTATTTAAGTTTATAAAACATTTTTGAAAACAGATTTAAGTTCAATATCAACTAGAAGGAATTTTTAGATTAATAAAAAAATTGATGAATACTTTTATTAAAGATTATGATTTATATAAATCGAAATAAACTACATCATAAATAATATAATTGATGAAGGATCTCCTTGATTGTCTAAGTTAGAATAGGAAGGATAATAGATTTCAACCTGTAAATTCTTTAAACTTGGACCCAGATTTAAATCATCAATCAACATCTATAGAAATCGTAGCAACACCTCATAGGAATCAGTAATTAGAAATAAATATCTGTATAATACAAAGGCGTATTATTTGGATAATAATAATTATCAATTATTCCATATGTGGATCTTATCCAATATGGCCTTAATATCTAAATTATTAAATGTCAAAATTATCGATTCATTATTGTAGATAGATATATAACCTGTTATTATCCCATTTTATCTCTTTATCGTAACTTACATCCATCATTCCAATTAATTTTAATATGATTGTCAAAGTATTCTTCATACTTTCAGTTTCATCACCGTTAAAATTTGTCATTAAGTGAGAATGCTCATTTGCATTATTGATATGCATTTTGCAGAGATATTAGAATAAAGAAGGAAATTGTTTTTAACCGTAAGTAAGAATTCACTTTGTTAGTAATTTTATCGAAAACACTTTCACGATCCAAATGAACGATAAATACTTTGGTATTACTTTACCAATATGCCACAAGATACATATATTGGTAAATGTTTGTAGGAGATACTACATGTAGCAATATTGCTCCGAAAAACCTTTCAAAACATAATTACTGAAAAGCCAGATTTGAATTTATTTTTGGAGATTCTCATACAAATACGATGTAAAATGTTTTATAGAAATTTTTAATCCTTCAAAGGATTGAAAGAAAAACAATATTTTCTACTGAAAATCATGATGACAAAGAGGATGGAAGCGACAAAGCTAGTAGAACAATTTGAAAAATTATTTAAATTGAATTGACAATCAGCCCACAAAAGGCAAATTTATTTGTCATATCGATGAATAGTCAAGATCCGTTTGGGACTTGAGAAATAGACAGCAATATAATTGGGTAAAATCGAAATTAGAAGAAGAATCCGTTTGTGGGATAGTGAAGATAAAATCGGATTGATTATTGGGTCTATCTCACATAAGCCGTTATATACACTACAGGGAGGACACTCACCAGAAAGGAAAGCAAGAGATATTTACCAACCTCTCTTTGACCGATTTCAAGTAGATTTTGTTTTACACGGACATTCTCATAATATGCAGAGAACACATCCACTTAAATATGGAGGATTGGACAACGATCCAATTATAGCCTCAAACGGATTGGATTTTGGTAGTGACCATGGTCAGATATACATTGTAAATGGGGCAGGAGGACATGAATTAGGCAAATTTGATGAGCCCAATAACAAATGGACTCCATTTGCATACGACTTGGGATATGGATACAATGTTCTTAAATTTAGAGGAAAAAGTGTGGAGGTATTAGCAAAGTCAATTAATGGAGATATTCTTGATTCCTTTACAGTAACAAAATAAAATATCTTAACAAGGTAAAATTAATACCTTTCATTCAATAGATAAAAAATAACAAATTAAGTCTGAAACCCTGATATATTAACAGTAACACATGTCGGAATAAGAAATATAAGCATTACCGGATCAATGGTGCTGTCATTTTTGAAACCTATTTCATCTTAATCCGTTCCCCTGAATAGGTTGAAAGATTGAACAGAATTTCAAGTGTCATAGACAAACATGAATTTTCTGGCAAGCCAATTCTCAAAGATATCATGAAATGGAGACAAGATACGTTGGCCATGAGGTTAAATATCTTATACTATACAGTCTACTTTTCCAAACCAGAATTTAGCCTTTTCTGCTCTTTATCATTGGGAGGAGAGAACTCCAAGCAAATAGTTCTAGGTAGGCTACAAACCATCTTTTTGGGCTTTTAGCTGTCTAAATTGGATCTCTTTAATCCTTGTGGATTAATAAAAGCGAGTAGGCTGTGAGACGTTATGAAATATACTTTTTACATCTGGAACCCCCAAACCCTAGATAAGAATAATCCTTTTGTTCTAACATTGTGTTAAACTCCAAGCCAGTTGTATATCAACTATAGCTACTGGTGTAAGAAGGTCAATCTGAAGATTAGTGCAACGCTCATACTTTAATCAACTAGAGAATACTTTTCAATAGGTTGTAGGTATATGTAGTTTGTTAAGTTTTCAACAGCATTATTCTAATCAAGATCATAAGCTATTCCTAATTTATTTCAAATATGATTGGCAGATGATCTAGTCCATCACCTCGCCGAATATGGTTTGTCATTAACCCAGTTGGCTGGATCGTCCTCATCATTCCCCTTAACTGTTCTGATATCGGAATCGGCTATTGTCTCCAGAAACGATTTTTGTCTATCTTCAAAGGAATTGTAATCAGCGCGGAGTGTCTCGTCTATTCCATCCGATGCCCTTTCAGCGTCTGATCTTTTCCATTGTTTTGTACTACCATGAATTCTAACCGCATCTGCGCGATTGGAATGATTCAAATAATCTCCAATATTGTTGTTAGCGCCCTTTGAATCAACGTGATCAAACATCTTTACCCACTTACCTGATCTATTGTCCTTGATCCAGTATTTAATACGCTGAGCATCTTGTCCTTTGACCTTTTTGACTACGTACATGAAACCTTGCATATCACCTGGTGAGTATGCGTTCAATACTTCCTTACTCTCTGGTATCTGTTCTGCTCCTTGCAGCTCCTTAACGTCTACATCGTTATC
>JARFXS010000178.1 GCA_029194465.1 Candidatus Nitrosocosmicus sp. | reverse complement strand
CCTGAACAATCTATCGGTTAGACTACTGATATCGGATCTACCTCTAAGCATATTTGCAAAGGAATAACGCATGTCAATCTGACCATCCTCATAATCAAAATAAAATATTTGTGCTCTAGGGGTAACAGCCGAGTCAGATACCAGCATTCCTTCCCATACTCCCTTCATCTGACTCTCCGTAGGAACGTAACTAAGCTTATCACTATCAAAAATTGTAAAAAGATCCTGTTCTGTCATAAATTCTACACCATAAAATCTTGACATACTAAAGTTAAACAACTCTCTTCCTCTCCCGAAAGAGCCTAAAAATGCTTTTCCTAGGATAGTGTTCTCGTCAACCATTTTTAATAAATCATAAGCAGAGGAGTAAGGGATATCTTCATATTCTAAATGAATTACCTTCCCAAAACCCGCTACATCTTTTTCAGTAGCAATACTTTTGGCGTCAATCAGCTGTGTCTCAAAGGGATGAGTGATCCCTTTAAGGGTAGTATCATCTAGCCTCTTAAACTTTTTGTAAAAGCCACCAAAGTATCGTAACAAGTTGGTCATGGCATCGTTATCTATTCCATACATTCCTTTCCAAAACAGATTGTTATAGATTAGAAGCCTTTCAGCATCAAATCTCCAATTTTCTCCTATTACAGGTTTGGTATCAATTGAATTCTCTAATTTATGAAATAGATCTGATTTATGATTACTAACAACAAACATTTCGCCAAGAGTTTCTGAGTTACAGAATCTTGGTTGTAAAATATTGCATGTTTCGCCTATTGATGACGATATTTCTGATGTAATGTTGGACCAGTTTTTAATTATCTTATCTGCAGTAATAGTTGCGAGTGCCATAACAGTAAGTTGTGGGTTTACTCCTAATGCAGTGGGAAAAACACTAGCATCACCTACGTACAAATTCTTAAACCCTAAAACCTTGCAATCAGAATCTACTACACAGTGGTCTAAATCATCTCCCATCCTGTTTCCTCCCTGTGGATGCGCTGAACCAACCAACAATCCACCTGGATTGCTTCTTACAGCGTCTTTTATCTTTGGTATATCTGCTCTTGTTTTTATCTCGGGAATATCCATGTGCGAGGTAATAACGGAGGTAGCGCCCACATCAAACCACATCTTTGCAACAACGGCCATTCCCCTTGCCATATCATCAATTGTTTGATTAGTCAAGTTATAATCTAATTTTGGATTTCCATTGTAAGAAATAGATACTATTCCTGTAGGTTCATCCCTCGTAAGGACTCCAGCCATAGTATATTTATTGTATTCCTTCATCATCCTTTTGTGATCCAATCCAAATGTTGGAATTGCAATAGCCATTTGAAAAATTGGCAAAAAAATGCTTTCGATAAGAAAACCACCCTTTTTTACTTGATTGGTTACACCAAACTGATGACAAGTATAAGACATTGGAATCCCTCTGTTACCGTAAATATTTTCTTCAAAGTGTCCCATGACGAAAGGTGCAGGATGCAAAGATATTCCTTTCCCAACATTAGGACCTCCTATATTGGATCTATGTAACAGGTTTGATGAAGCTATAGACCCAGTTGAAATAATTATTACTTTGGCATTAACTCGAATTCTGTGCTTTTCATTTCCATTATAATCTATAAAAATTCCATCTATCCCAGTAGCTATACCTTCTTTGTCATACGTTACTTTGTCAACCTGACAATTGCAATATACGCTATAATCTAATTTATCATCGGTTAATGCATCATGAATATATGTAACAAGCATACTTTGTTTTGTATCGTAGTGACATCCTATATGACAAAATCCACATTTTACACAAGAATGTAAATCAGGATTTGATAATGATTGACCACAGTTTCTGAAATTTTTCCAATGTCTAATTGGCTTTTTATCTATTTCATATTTTTCACATGCCTCTCTTAATTTTCTTGCATTTTTATTAAGTTCCTCTTCCGTTACTTCTGTTATGTGAATTCTTTTGGATACTTCATTGTTAGCTTTATCCCATTCTTCTTTAGATATGGAAACACCTTTTTCATTCCATTGATCGATTACAATATCTGGGATCCTAAAACATACCGCATCATTGATAACGGTTGAGCCGCCAAGACAGCATCCCTGTGCGACTGCAATCCTCAGATTTGAAGTAAAATTTGCACCTGCATTTTTCCACAATAATGGTATCATATCTGATTCTCGTTGGTTCATTGATTCTCCATCATAGTATCCACCTTTTTCAAGTAGTACTACCGACCTACCTCCTTCGGCCAGTTTAGTTGCTAAAATGGCACCCGCGGCACCAGAGCCTATTACACAGATCTCTGTACTGCATACAACATCTCTTGTTATTGTTTTGTAATTCTCGGAGCGTTTTTCATAGATTTCAATTCCTTGGATGTAATTAGTCATTTAAATTCCTCCTTTTCCCAAGATAGTTTATGACTGTGATCCTTTACCCTCCAAGGATATCTTGGTACTTGTGGCCCGTCATAGGCCGTTATATCCCATGTAAATTC
>JARFXS010000041.1 GCA_029194465.1 Candidatus Nitrosocosmicus sp. | reverse complement strand
TTCTAAAGGTGGAAAAGAGGATATCTATCAATTAGAAGGTAGTCTAATAAATGATAGGGAGCAACAACTAAAGCAGTTCAGAAATTTCATATCATTACGTGAGTCACTTTTAGTAGATAATGATGCAGACTTCATAGTAATGGATACGAGTCCAGGCATTAGGTATTGGTCTATTAACTCGATAGTTATTTCTGATATTGTATTATTGACCTTGAAAATGGGGGATTTAGATTTGAAAGGAACGATAAAAATGATTAATGAAATATATGGTTCTCTTATTGAACATGGATCAATTTGTAAACTGCTTTTAAACCGCGTCTCTGGGTATTGTGTTCCATTCAATAAAGATAGCATTTATGGTAAATTTGATTTGACTGAAGAATCTCTTTTTAAAGAAAAAATTCAAGCTGCGTTGAACAATTTGCTTACTGAATCTTTCAATGTTGAAACCCTGGCTGAGATACCTTGTTATTGTGATATCCAATTTAAAGAAAGAGAATATTTAACCACAAATGAATTTAAAAATCACCCATTTACTAAAAAAGTATATGATTTGGTAGAATCTGTGGAAAAACTGGCTTGATACATTCCTATTCCTTGGCTTTCTGAGTATTAAATAATTTAATTGCATCCTCTAGGTAATTTTTCAAATCCTCTTCCGTTTCTGTAGTATCCGTGTTGCTCTGTTTATGCAACTGCTCGGAATATTGTTTACTCATTCTCATTACTTTGTCTTTCATACTGTCTACCATTTGAGATTCAGCGAATTTTCCTAATATTTTTAGCTCACTAAATGTCGAATTCTTGATATACTTTCTAACAGTAACATCATTGGAAATAGCAATAACTGAATAGTATATACCGACATAAATTAATATCGATGCAAAGGGAAGAAAAATCATGCTTGGGGTACCATATGGTGGTATTCCAATAGCAACAATAGTTGAGTTTGCCGCTAGTATAAACAGCATTATTCCATAAGATGCCATTTTTAGATAATTTTCAATATTTGGAGAAAACTTCATTAAGTTTGCAACTGATCTTAATCCAAGGCCAAAAAATATACCAACTCCTGCATAGCATAACAAGAGAATAAAAACTTGAATTGAATAGATCATATTTTCATCAAATTTTAATTCATCATTTAGGCTGTAAAGCTCATTATATTGATAAATAAATTGGAAATAGAATATTATTATGGGCAAAGTCACCAAAATTATGAACTTTACTTTTCCCAGTTTCTTTATGTGATGATCAACAGAAATACACTACTTATCCAGAAAAGTAGTATGTAGGTCATCAATGTGTATGACTGATAATTAAGCAAATTTTGCTTAATTTCATAATAAGTTATGCCTTCAGTGCATTCAAAATTAAATCCACAGGATTATTATGATTAATTTCAAATGGTTTTTCAGATAATAATAAATCAAAAAGGGCTAAGATATCAAATTATTAATAAAAATGAAAAAAATGGTCAAACCAAACAAAACGAAAGATTTATTCTTATTTTCCCTATACCAGCTAAATATTTTTAACTAACCCACAAACTAGCTCTAATACTACAACTGTAACTAATTGTAACAATTGAGATTATATTTATTGTGTAGTATTTGTTTTCCAGCAGTATATCTAACAAGATAATCCCTAGTGCATATAAACCAATTGAATACCTCGAATTATTTTTTGTATTTCTGAGAATGCGTAGTTCTTTGCCTTCACTATTACAAAAGCTATTATTCAAAAAATAAATGATTAAGCCAGCTATAGTCGCAATGATCATTATCAAAAGATGTAATCCATAATATGATTCTGCAAATGGGACAATTATGTTAGCAATAGTGCTGAAGTAAAAATCTATAAATAATACCGTCATCATAATAATTGAAATTATCAAAGGACCTTGAGATACTTTCCTTGATGAGATATCCAATGATTTCAATTGTACTCCTTGATTTTACTTATATTTTAATCTTTTAGGACATATTAAATTTCGTCAACGAAACGGGTACTGGTAGTGTCACAAGTCTCTTTCTTAAATATGAAATAATCCTTAATCATAGAAACATAATAGATTTAGTTGCTATTTTCTTACCTGATTAAGTTACTCAATCTTGTAGATTTGTATAGAAAAGCTCATGACTGTGAGGATCCTATGAACTTCGGGAATTCGGCTCCATAAATACTAGCGAACCTTTTGTAAAGTACAAAACAATCTTGTCCATCAAAGATTAACTTTTCCGTAGTATCTTCTATAACCAAAATATTGTAACCCTTCTTGCCACACAGTATGCAGTTGCAAAATCCTTTATCGGTTTCCATTGTTACCCACAGATAAAACTAAGTTCTAATTTTTTCGACATCATATTTGACCCTTTCCCTTCATAAATAGATACAATTACTTTGCCTTAAGAGGATAAGGTCCCCAATATGCTTTCTTGGTAAAAGATTTTGAAAAGTTATTTATTATAGCCATCTGTTCTTGACTAAGTCCAGATATGCTCATATCGAATTTATTTTCATTAAAACTGTGTTCTATCATAGATGCTATTTCTTTAACAATTTTATTCATATCATATATAAGCAGTCTTAAAACTTATGAGTTATCTTTATAGTAACATTATTCAATCCTAATTGAATAATACTAATGAAGTTTGATACTTCAATATTATATTGATTCGTTCAAAGTATTTAATCCAATACTTTGGCAATGATTCGCAAGTTATACTCATAACAGCAACAAAATATTTAAATTTTAAACCTATGATGAGTTATTTCAAAATTATCACGATCTAAAATTTACTGTTCTAGTTCGTTATCATAGATGATCTATCTTTAGATTATTTCACAATTTCATTTCAACTTTTTCGAGCAGTTTATGTTTTAAAATAATTGATATAAAAAATTATCATTATAGCTAACCCCAAGTTATACTTAAAAATGAATTAAATCCAGACTACTATCATCTTAAGCGAAATTATTTAGAACAGTCTTATTTGAAGCATTGAATATCCATGTTAAATTGGTTGGAATAATACAAACGTATTTTGAATATTATAACAAAGTTCAATCAGCTGAAATGAGAGCTGAAAGGGTTTCTATAAGTGATCGGAAAATTTGATATTGTCACAAAATGAAACATGTAGTGGGTATTACTTTTATTACTCGTGCATTAAGGACTAATTGATGATAGGTTATCAGCAAATTTGTCCACTGGCTAAAATAGTATAAGGAATATTCGGATGTGTGATTTCTAAATTTCTAATTCTTTGATGAGTTTTATATCTTACCTAGATTTCTTTGGATTGTCATATAGACTTACTATAATGGTTAAATAAACGATAGAGCCTAATATGAATTGACATTATTTGGATGAAAATTATAAAATTAACAAAATCCCTAAGGATAAGATTAGGATAATAATACTACTGATGCGAATGCCGCTAATAATGAGGCGAACATCGATAGTACTGCCGATGACAATGGAAGTTCTATAATGGATGACTCTCCGGAAAATTTAGATCCCTCTTTACGCAATTCAATTGATGACATTACTGCTATCCTAAACGCCAAGATTAAAAAAACTCTGATATTTCTACAAAAAACACAAAGAGTCGATTGAAACTCAAATAGAGGTATTGGCAAATTTAATTGAGATCAATACCGTCTAATGCTAACAATACTTCTATTAAAAATAGTTCTACTAGTTCTAACAATGATGACCAAAAAACCGTCACATCCTTTGAACAGAATACCGAGATAAACCCACAGTCTGCTGATAATACTATTCCTTCTAACAATGATGACCAAAAAACCGTCACTTCCTTTGGAACAGAATACCGAGATAAAACCCACAGTATGCAGATGCCTACAACAACAAAGGCCTATCTTTGTATTATTTAGGAAATAACCAAGAAGCCATAGCCTGCTACGACAAAGCCATCGAGATAAACCCAGAATATGATCTTGCATTTTACAACAAGGGTATAGCCTTGTCAGTTACTGAAATAACCAAGAAGCCATAGCCTGCTACGACAAAGCCATCGAGATAAACCCAGTAGTATGCAGATGCCTACAACAAAGGCCTATCTTTGTATTATTTAGGGGATAACCAGAAGCCATAGCCTGCTACGACAAAGCCATCGAGATAAACCCCGAATATGATCTTGCATTTTACAACAAGGGTATAGCCTTGTCAGCTTACTGGAAATAACCAAGAAGCCATAGCCTGCTACGACAAAGCCATCGAGATAAACCCACAGTATGCAGATGCTCTACAACAACAAAGGCCTATCTTTGTATTATTTAGGGGATAACCAAGAAGCCATAGCCTGCTACGACAAAGCCATCGAGATAAACCCACAAGTATGCAGATGCCTACAACAACAAAGGCTTGTCTTTATATTACATTGGTGTCAGGATGCCATAGCCTGCTACGACAAAGCCATCGAGATAAACCCCAAATATGATCTCGCATTTTGCAACAAAGGTTTAGTGTTGGCCGTTACTGGAAATAACCAAGAAGCCATAGCCTGCTACGACAAAGCCATCGAGATAAACCCACAGTATGCAAGTGCCTACAAATAACAAAGGCCAATCTTTGTATTATTTAGGGATAACCAAGATAGCTCACAGACAAAGAAGATAAACCCCTACTATGCGGATGCATTCTATAATAAAGCCCTTTCACGAAGCCGTCACATCCTTTGATAAGGCCATCGAGATAAACCCCTACTATGCAGATGCATTCTATAATAAAGGAATGGCCCTTTCAGCCACATCCAAATTTACAGAAGCCGTCACATCCTTTGATAAGGCCATCGAGATAAACCCCATCGATGCATTCTAAATAAAGGAATGGCCCTTCACTAATGAAGGAGATGGCCCTTTCAGTCACCATTTAGAAGCCTTTGATAAGCATTCTATAATATTCTAAATAAAGGAATGGCCCTTTCAGCTGCATCCAAATTTACAGAAGCCATCTTTTCATACGAAAAAACTCTGGAAATTGATTCTGATAACGTAAAAGCACTAAATGGAAAGTCATGGATTCTCGCAAATCAATTCCCAACGCGCATAAACGAAGCACTGAAACAATAAAGCGCGCATTGGGTATCGATCCAACGGATATTGATATTCTATATACATATGGATTCATAATGGAGCACTTAGGATCATACAAAGAATCAGTCTCTATTTACAACCACATATTAAAGCAAGATCCATTGATACCCGAGGTTTGGTATAGATGCTTTGTATCCAAAACAAAATCAAATGATGACGAATTACCTGATTCTGTATTTTATTTGAATCAGGCAATTGATCTAAACCCTGATTACGCAGTTATGTCAAAGACCGAAGGAAAAAATATCGGGGAATGAATCTCACTATTCCATCCCCCTTATGTAAATACATTGCGGGGGAATCACCATCAGGATGGTGATTTTCATTAGATATCAATTGCATTCGTGTCATTAAATAAACAACAATCTTGTTTGGTTATGCAGTCCAAAAGTGAATGAATTTTTGCACTCATTTTTACTGGTAGAATTTCCTTTGACAATGTTTTATTCTTTCAAAAATAAAACAAATCGTTCCTATGAAAAATAATTATTAATATGTTCTGCTACTCTACTTGATGCTTAACAGAATGTATTTCATAACATGCTCATTAAATTTCAACTACTAAGTACCAAATTTTAGTGAAAAGAACAAAAATTAATAACATGAAACGTATTTGATATTAATTGAGTATTATTGGATTTTGATAATGAAGATTTCGCAAATAATCACTGTAAACACATAAGGGAATTGGATCCACTAATCCGGTTTGTAGGCATAGCAAATGGGATGGGTACTTTGGTGGGAACCGCCTACCGAGAACAATTGAATCCACTTATGGATGATGATGAGACAAAGCTCTATGCAATGCAAGCAGTATTTAGAGCAGAAATTCGTGAAGATTTTCAGAAAAATCTAGGTGCTCTAAACTATTCAGTAGGCAAGTATGACAAGCTAATTCGCGCTACAATTCCTTTAAAGAGTGTAAGTGAAAGCAAATACTATATTTTGATCTCATTTGATATTGAGGCTAATTCAATATTCATTATTGAAAGCAAAGTTCTCAAAGTACGATAAAACATTGGCACAGGAATAACTAATTATTCAACTCTTGGCCATCAAAGTTGACTAATTTGAAAAGTCATTTTTCTTTCATGATCAAATAAATCTAATCTAAGTTGTAATTATTCGATTTTTATATATGTAAAATTACCAATTGTTATAAGGGTTGGTGTAGTAATTATATGCATGAGACAAAAATTTTCAGCGGGAAGTAAATGTGAGTGTATGTGCCATGGGAAAGCGGGTATTACAGAATATTGTGGTTATTGTTCTTCTTCACATCGTAGAATGAATACGAATCAAAGACCTAGAAGGTAGCTATATTTTTTTAAGGAGATGACTTCTTGAAAACTTGCAAACCAAAATGACCATTTTGTTATCGGGTTTAATATAATTGGGTGTCTTTTTTCAAGATAATCGATTACCTTAATTTAAATATCTAGGAATTAGTTAAGAAATTAATATAAAAATTATCCATTTCAATTGGCATAAAATAAAGTCCAAATCATTAATGATTAATCATTAAACCAATAACTTTGAAATGTAGATTCCTTGTTCGAGCCTTCGCGATAAGTTTTTTTGAAAGGACTTGGTTAGTCACTCTTAGGTCATAGGTTATACTGCTATTAGGTAGTTTATGTTTCCTTCCAGTGCTTTTCCAAATCTCCAAGTCTATTCATAGCATCGAGATTATTCTGTAAATCACAGAATACTGGCTCATTTCGGATTTTCACGAACACTTCAATAACTTGATCATTGGTAACGCCATGTTTGATGTCATAATGGATATTTCTGATTATATTTGATAATTTGCCATATTTTTTGTGTTTCCTTATCTCCCATTTTGATGCATCCTCAGGGAGTCCTTTAACATATTTTATAACTGTTTTTTCCATATTTTCAATATGCCAACTTTTTAGGGGAAAATTATTTTGGGTCAAAAAATCATCCATTATACTATATGTAAAGAGGTATATAATGTTGACAAATGATTTCCGTTTCTTGTTAATAAAGAAGGTCATTGTACTGGTTTGTGTGAATTTTTGCCATAATATTATCTTCCCCATAAAGCCAAGCTTTCTCTAATGATCAAGTGAAGATCCTAAAGTGATACAAATTGGTTATATAAATAAATTCTAATCATTGTAATATATTGTATGTGCATCTAGAAAACGTTGCCTCTAGAAAACGTTGTCTCTAGAATCGCTCTTCTCATTTTATTCTCGCCAAGTTGCAGGGTTACAATGTTGAAGGAAAATGTACTAGTTTTTACCTGCGACAATCCTCTTGCAGTTAATATTATTTGAGTTACCAAATTAGAGACTAAACTGCGATAAATGGATAACCTGTTACTCCCCAATAATCTTAACTAGGACCCGTTTCTTTCTTTTTCCATCAAATTCCCCATAAAAGATCTGTTCCCAAGGACCAAAGTCTAATTTGCCCTTGGTAATTGCCACTACTACCTCTCTTCCCATGATTTGTCGCTTTAAGTGGGCATCTGCATTTTCTTCGCCAGTATCATTATGTCTATACTGATTAATAGGTTCATGTGGTGCTAATTTTTCTAACCATTCATGAAAATCACGATGTAATCCTTCTTCATCATCGTTGACAAAAATGCTAGCTGATATATGCATTGAATTAATTAAACATAAACCTTCATTGATTCCGCTTACTTTTAAGATCTTTTCCACATCCATGGTTATATTGATCAGTTGGAACCTTGATTTGGTATTAAATGTTAGATATTCAGTAGTCGATTTCATTTATGTAGAAACTATTTATCAACATAATAATCTAATCATCTTGAATTTCTTTCTTAGTAAATGCACTAAAAGATAACATGCACTAAAATCCAAAAAAACTATAAACATTGAAAAAAAGTAAAACCCCCAAGGGGTTATGTTACATTAGTTGGTGCTGTTTTGGAGTGCAGTTGTAGATGCTAATGGATTTTCGCTTTCAGCTGCACCTAATGGAGCTCCATTGGCTGCTTCTAATGGGGAAAAGCATTCACCATTTTGTTGTGCATTGAAATTAAGACTGTTACCAGTTAAAGCGTTAAATTCTGGTGCTATAGATTGTGCGTCTGAACCACTTGCTTGGTCTTGTGATGGACCTTGTTCTGCTGAACTAGTTGCTTTTTGTCCTAGTGCACTATTGCCAGAACAGAATTCTAATTCTTCTTGAGCAACAGTTGCTGATACATGTGGAATGTATATTCCAACAATTCCTGCTACGAGTAAGGCTGAAACTATTCCTGTTAATATTTTGTTCATCAGGCTAAAAACTCTTCTATCATATTTACCCATTTTTTAACAATGTTTGGATGAATTATCTTGACCAATCACAGATGATAATATTAGTAATTTAATATAGTTTATTTTGTTCTTTAATACTTAATAATTATACGTTGGTCAGTCAATTACAATGCTTTTTTTTGTTTTGCCTTAGATATTTACCTTCACATTACACATCCTGTCATGCTATAAGAATATTTAGAAGTGTTACCGTTTTAACATAGACTCTTATCCTATTTTCTCTCAAAGGAAATCATTCTTTGAATACTTAGGGTTAGAGCGAAATCATGAAAGTAAAATGTCATTGAATTTATAGATTAGTTTGTATTTATTTAGATCAAAGAATAGACACTTTTAAATACTGTTCCTAAAAGGGTAAATTAGACAAGGTGTTATCCACTTGATTTTTATAACATTGACCACTGAATGCTTATCTTCACAGATTACTTGTCCTGCTATATAATTGGCCAGTTAAATCGACTGTTATTACTGGCGATTCTTGCCTCATCTATGCTTAGACTATTATTATTAATACAAATCCCGAAATGATTGTAAGAGAAGACCCGTCCGGTATCTCAGAATTTTAATACAAATTTCAGTATCCCATAAAGTTTATTAATCTAGTTGATACCTCTTGTAGAACATTCATTTTATTATTTGTATTGGATGAATAACTTTATCTATTTTAGCAAAAATGATTACTTGAGATGGGGTAATAGTTATAATTTATTTTTTAAAGTAAACCCCTACTGATTAGTAGGAACAAATTATTTATTACCTAAAAGGTAGTTTGTAGGATTTGAAGCATGATCGATTTGAAACCTCCAATTTCTCCATTTACCATAGAACATCTATCAAGATCTATCAGGACTGGTGAGTTACTACCTTCCGAATTGACAGGATTGTGCTTAGATCGAATAAAAAGATTCAATCATTTGTTAAATTCTTTTATAACTATTCGAAATGAAGAAGAAATATTCGAATTTGCTGAAAAATGCGATAAACAAGTAAAACAAAATGATATTTTGGATCCTTTGCATGGAATTCCATACTCTATTAAGGACATGATTCATGTAAAGGGACTCAAATTTACTGCAGGCTCAAAATTTTATTCTAATTACGTTTCCAATACTACCGCCTCAATTGTAAAAATCTTGAACAAAAAAGGGGCAATTCTTATCGGGACAAACAATCTAAATGAATTTGCATCAGGAATTACAGGCAAAAATCCCGTCTTCGGAGACTCAAAAAATCCCTGGGACCTATCAAGAATATCTGGAGGTTCTAGTGGTGGATCCACTGTTGCCGTTGCTTCTGGTATGGTAGTATTTTCTTTAGGAACAGATACAGGTGGGTCCGTAAGAGTTCCAGCTTCTCTATGTGGTTTAGTGGGTGTCAAGCCTACTTTCGGCTTGATAAGTACGTCTGGAGTTTTCCCGCTTTCACCATCATTAGATCATATCGGGTGGCTTACAAGGAGTGTGTGGGATGCAAATTTGATATTTAAAAGTCTATGTGATCATAAAAACTACAAAAAGTTAGAAAAAAATACAATGTTTACAGACAAACCATTGAGGGCAACAAAATTAGTAATAGGAATTCCAAACGGATATTTTCTTGAGGTCATAGATTCTCAAATTCAAAAAATGTTTACTGATTTCATAAATATTGTTTCACAGTCTCCAATATCAGTAAAAAATTTTGAGATAAAGTATTCAAATAATTTTTTCTCAAGTTGGAAGAAGGTTAGATTGTATGAGGCTTCAATGATTCATACTGGTAGGCTAGAATCAAATACTGGACAATTTGGGACTGATGTGTTGAAGATGCTCATCGAGGGAACTGAGATTGGCACTGATGAGTACCTTCGAGCCAAAAAGCAAATAAAAAAAATCAGGCATGAATTTATGAACTTTTTTAGGGGTGGAATTAAGGCTGTTCTAGTACCCACTACTGTCATTCTGGCACCAAAGCTGCGAAAAGTCGATATAAAAATTAATGATCTACTCCTAAATGTTAGAAAGACATTACTAAGGAACACCATATTGTTCAATAGTATCGGGCTTCCTGCAACTACAATCCCTCTGGGATTTGTTACTGAAAAATCCATTAAGCTTCCTGTGGGTCTACAAATAATCGGTCCCCCGTATGGAGATCAATTAGTTTTACTTGTGGCAAAAAAGATGGAAGAACTCGCTAGATCAAATAATAAATTGAATTCAGGAATTAAGAAAGATGTCCACTTTAGTTCTTACTGATGGTCAATTAAGAAATTAGAGTCTGATTTGTTAATTTTCGCATACAACAATTAAATTTATCTAGATATGAAGACGTCTTATGCACCCATAAGATAATCCATCAATTGTATATTGAAATCTAAATAAGTTAATGGGGATTGAAAATCAAAATTTAAAGTATAGCCAGTTTAATTAGAAAGTGATTGATCTAATGGATAAAAAACTACTTTTAGAAGAAATGAATGCAAGCGAGGTTAAGAACGTCGTCAACAAAAATTCAATAGCTTTCATTATTCTTGGTTCATGTGAAAATCACGGAAACCATCTTCCTTTTGGTTCTGACTTTATCTTTCCAATGAATCTTACCAAAATCATCTTAGAAAAAATTGACAACACCAATCCTTCTTCAGATCATAATTATTTCATATTACCTGTCTTACCTTACGGAGTTAGCATACATCACAATGATTTTCAAATGACAATGAGCCTAAAATTTTCAACAATGATTTCTGTAATCGAAGATGTGTTAGATAGTTTGGCAAAAAATGAAATCAAAAAAGTACTTGTAATAAATGGCCATGACGGTAATATTGCACCAATAGAAGTAGCTTCGCGAAATTTAAAAGACAAGTATCCTGATATGGTTATTGCTAGTCTTGAATCATGGTGGGTACTAGTCGGACAAAAAAACACTACAACCTTCAATGTGTGGAAAGGGTTAGGTCACGGTGGAGAAGCAGAAACTTCTGCTATGATGGCAGTAAGACCTGATTTAGTTGACCTAAAGTCGGCGCCAGACCAGATCGTTCCAAACCTTCCTGGCGATGATATTCGACTTTACTGGAAATTTAGCGAGTTGACTACGTCCGGAGCAACTGGTGCTCCCAAGGAGGCATCAATTCAAAAGGGACAAGAAATCATAGATATTCTTGCAAGAGTTGTTTAGATTTCATAAATAAGATGAACGCCAGTAATTGGAAATATGGCGTATCAACAAGTAATTTCAAGTAAATTTCTTAATATGGCTCTGTAAATCCAATTTTTTATGAATTTTGATGCTTCCTTTACTGCTATCAGCAATAATTATTATCATATTAAACGTGCCGACCATCATTTTAGAAGGCATATCCATCAATCAATAAATCAATGGTTAACTTGTTTGGATTGGATTCACGTAGCAAGCCGCATGTATCCGCGCTGCATTCCAATCCTTGGTTTTTTAGGATAGTTTCTGTGCCAGTTCAGAAACTCTCTTTCCTAGTGCTCGTGCTACCTTAGTATCTGCCTCTGTAATTTCCTTATTTGCCATGGGCCCGACAATTCTACTAGGGCCATAGGGACTTCCACTCTGAGTTAATTCGGGAACTGCATATGGCACTCCTACAATTATCATTCCATGGTGAAGCATTGGAAACATCATTGAAATAGCAGTTGTTTCTTGACCGCCATGAACGGAAGCCGCTCCCGTAAACACCGCACCTAACTTGTCAATAAGGGATCCCTTCATCCATAATTCGCTGGTGCGATCCCAGAGGGCCTTCATGGGTGCAGCCATATTGCCAAACCTTGTGGGTGATCCAAAGATAATTGCATCATAATTAGGCATTTCCTTTACTAAATCTTCTACCTTACTGGTTGGATACCTATTTGTCAAGTCTTCAACAGTTTTTGACCACTCGGGGTTTTCTGAAATTACTTCAGCAGGAACGTCATCTGCAATTCTTCGAAGTGTTACACTTGTATTTGGAACCTCTTTTGCTCCATATGCAATTTCCTCGGCCATCTCAGCAGTGTTTCCATATCTCGAATAGAAAAGAATAAGAATTTTTGAGATTTTTTCAGACATAATTAATTAGTTTTACTAAAATATATAAATCACATATATAACATGAATGAATCAGTTTGTCATTTCATTGAATCAACAATTGCTAAAAAAAGGGGGTAATGCCTACACTCCCCTATCCCTGAACTGACCCTAATCCGATAGATTAAGGGTAGTTAAATTCTGTGAACTGGATAAGTACAGATCTAAATAAAACTTAATATTCGTAATTCCTAATACCGAGTGATAATTGGGAATATTAGGTTTCTTAATAGGATTGGTGATATCCACTTTTCTAATTTATGTCGTTACAAAGCTGCTGGGAGAAAAGGAGGGGTTTAAGACCGCCTTTTTTGCTGCCCTTTTAGGCTCAATAATGTTTGGGATTGTTACTTATGTATTTGGATATGGCTTTCTTGCCGCCGCTGTAGGGGGTATTATATGGTTAATATCCCTCAAGTGGCTTTATAGCACGGGATGGCTCAAGGCTATTTTGATTGCTGTTGTTATATGGATAGTGGTATCAATAGTTGGTATCTTTTTGCCAACATTTCCAAATCCGTTTTAATTTTTCCAAATCTTTTCAAATTTTAGAATTTCATTCAATTTCACTGGGATCATCGTGAATTCTTTGTGGTGATATTAGAACTATGACCAATTATTGCAATAACATGCTTTTCTATTTTTGAACATGTCCAGGTTCTCAATTAATGGAGTAATCACCCAGTATATTTAACCACCATAATCCTAAAGCATGTTTTGAGAATCAACTAATAGGAATCATTAGTAATTAGACTCTAAAATACCCTAACTGTTGGATGCAATCTCAAATATATCATTTAAGTTACTAGCTAGTGATGATTGACCTGCAATTTGTCTTTTTTTACTATCCTCAAATATTACTATTTCTTGATTATTTTGGTACTGTAGCCTTTGCAATCACAGGTGCATTCAAAGCAATCGAACAAAAAGCCGATATCGTAGGAGTAGTTATCCTATCTAGTGTTACTGGCCTTGCAGGCGGATTAATACGAGACGTCATTTTTAGAGAATATCCTCCTGCTGCATTATCAGATCCGATGTACTTAATTCTAACAATAATTACAGGCTTTTCTATTTTTTTTCTATATCCTCGTTTGAAAAAGCACTGGAGTATTTTCCTAAAATGTGATGCAATAGGATTGGGTGTTTTCACAGTAATTGGAGCAAGCATTTCTTATTCTATCTTTGGTCCAAATTTTCTTCTAGTTTCTATTGGAGGCTTGATAACAGCTACAGGAGGAGGAATTCTAAGAGACGTCTTAGTAAATGAAATACCATTAGTATTTGTCAGAGAACTTTATGCAACAGCTAGTTTTATAGGAGTAGTTGTTTTTTTTGTATTGATAATATTGACCGATCCAGTTATGGCAGCAATCAGTGGAATTATTTCGGCCACAGGTATCAGGTTATTAGCCATAAAATACGCATGGAATTTGCCAAAGGTTAAAATTTGACCCTAATGTGTATCGATTGCTTTCTAGTTTATCATTTTCAAGTCTTAGTAGTAGGATGCTATCTTGCAGGCAGGAGAGTAATTGGTTATAGCAAAGGCCCCAGATTTGATAACAACTAGGCACCATTTGATGGTCGTCTGTATACCAAAATATCAAAATGAGTTTTACGGAAAACCAAAATCATATAGCCCAAGACATTAGCAAAGTTTAATTCCAATAATCGTTAAAAGTACGCTATAAATTGCAGTACACAAATAGGAGATGCTTGGATATCAATTGATTTCTAATAATGTTCCTTTAAAAAAAAACAATATACCAAAAAGTAATGAAAAAACCTCTAATACCATAGTCACCGTTAATCCTGCTACTGAAGAAATAATTAAAGAATATAGACTAATTTCAAAGGAATAAATTATTACTTTAGCAAATAAATCTAAGAAAGCTTTCAAAGAATGGAAAAAGGATTATCGAAAAAGATCGGGTTTTCTTTATACCTTTGCAAATGAATTCAAAAAGGAGAAGGAAAGACTAGCTCGAATAGCTACTTCAGAGATGGGAAAAACCGTTAAAGAAGCCAGATCCGAAATAGACAAGTGCATATGGGCTGTAGAATATTTCGCAGATAACGGCGGAGTGTTTTTGCACGATGAAGTTATCAATACAGATGCTAGGAAATCTATCGTCACATTTGAACCGTTAGGGGTAATCGCAAGTCTGATGCCCTGGAATTTTCCTTACTGGCAAGCACTTAGGTTTGCTGCACCGTCACTGATAGCCGGTAATACCATTATCTTGAAACCATCCAGTGTTACTATGCAATGTGGTTTAGAAATCGAGAGGATTTTTGAAAAAATTGGTTTACCCGACAATGTTTTTAAGACTGTTATTGCTTCATCGGTCGAGGCGGAATATTTGATCGACTCTAATGATGTTAGTGCAGTTACATTTACTGGTAGTGTACCTGTGGGTGCAAAGGTTGCCAAGCATGCAACGGCTCAATTGAAGAAAATAGTCTTAGAGTTAGGAGGTAGCGATCCATTTATCGTTTGCGAGGACGCAGATATTGATAAAGCATCAAGTGGAGCTGTAAAAGGACGGTTCATAAACTGTGGACAAAGTTGTATAGCATCTAAACGCTTTATTGTTGTTAAAAACGTAGCATCCCAGTTTATTGAAAAATTTGCTGAAAAGACAGAAAAGTTAAGAATTGGAGATCCACTTTCAGAGGAAACGGATATAGGACCATTGGTAAACTCTTCTGCGCTAGAAAATATTGATGAAATGGTAAAGAGATCTCTAAAAGAAGGTGCAGAATTGGTAACGGGCGGACAAAGATTAGGTAAGAAAAATGATGGTAATGAAAAAGGGTATTTTTACAAACCAACTATATTAAAAAATGTTACTCCTAAAATGGAGGTAGCTCGAGAAGAAACATTTGGTCCGATTGCCCCGGTATTAGTAGTTGAAGATGAACAAGAAGCATTGGAAATAGCAAATGATACACAATTTGGCCTTGGGGCAAGCATTTGGACCCAAAATCTGGGTAAAGCCGAGAAATATTCAAAATTATTGCAGGCTGGAATTGTCACAGTCAATAATGTTGTTGTATCAGATCCAAGGGTTCCGTTTGGAGGAATCAAAAATAGTGGATTTGGGAGGGAATTATCAAAGCATGGGATGTTTGAATTTGTAAACATCAAGTCTATAAGGTTTTATGATCAGCTGATACATCATCACTACGTTGAATAAGAAAAGATAAGAATAGATTATTTTAAGACATTTTTATTTTTTTGCTAGATTGATTGATGCAGGAAGTGTTGGTTGTTTATTTTTATTGTCTTTAAAAAGAAAGTAATCTATAAACAACCAATGTTGCAGTCGACAAAGAGCAAGCCAGTCCAGCATATCAAACTCACCTAAATGAGGTCGTCTTGTTTTGTACATACAACCTTAAATAGTGGCATCTATTACCAAATCTAAGTAACAATTTCTGATATATATCCTAATATAAAATCGTGCGATAACTTAAACTTCGATTTAAGGCGATGTTTTAATATATTGTATCGTACTTTGTTTTAGTGAATGATATTCATTATTGTTTAGAAATTTGGGGAACGGATTATGAAAAAATTAAGCAAACATGTATGTTAGCTGAAGAGCTTGGATATTATGGTTTTTATTATGGTGAATCATTGACCGAAATTGACCTTGACTGTTGGACCGTTCTCTCTACATTGATCCCAATTACTAATAAAATTAAACTCGGTCCAGTTATAACTTATATGCTTCCGGAATATCGAAGCTTGGCTTTACTTGTAAAACAATCCATTACCTTTCAAGACCTTTCAAATGGAAGGCTTGAACTTAGAACAGGAGCTGGTGCAAGTCTCCAATATTCTCTTCAGTGGTGGTATCCTTTTGGAATAAACTATCCAAATGCAACTCAGCGTGTGGATCTATTCAACGAGGGCATTCACTTACTATCAGAATTCTTGGAAAACCATGATATAGACTACGGTCAGTCTGGTCGCACTGTAGTTACTAATTTTGAAGGACAATATTATAAAATACATGGGGCTTCATTTGTTAGACCTAAAAATAGAATTCCTATAACAGTAGCAGCCAAACAAGAAAGAATGATGAAACTTGCAGCAACCTACGCAGATGTTTGGGAATGTTCCTATCTGACGCCAAACGAATATTTTACTTTAAACGAAAGATTTGAAAAATTATTAGAAAATCAAGGGAAGGGAGAATCTAAAGACCAACAAAATAAGGTGATAAAGAGATCAATTGAATTGGATGTTCTTATTGCCAGTACCGAACAAGAACTCGATTACAAAAAAAAAGTATTTGCCATGGAGAGGGGACCAGGTGTTTACGATCAAATACTAAAGAAAGGTCTAGTGGGTAATCCTGCTGAAGTATGCACAAGGATACGAGAATATGTTGACTTGGGTATCAACCAGTTCTTTCTTGCATTCCAGGATCCATTTGATCTAAAAGCCATAGAATTATTTATGGATGCTGTCAAAAGTTGAAAGTTCTGGCTTATTGATCTTTGGAAGTCTATACTTTTGCAGATGCCAGAGTTGATATGGTTTGGATATTTCATGCTTTTTTGAATCTGTGTTTTCATCAAGTCATTTTTGAGTTTTGGTATTTCATTACCATACAATAATGAATATCGCAAATAACGTTCGTAAAGAAGTCATAACGATGACATTTTTAAATCAGCAAAGATTTTTTACATCCCAAACATCGTTTATGAGATAGATAATGAATACAGAATTTACAATTAAGAAGAGACAACATTTTTGTTTAGCAATACAAGCATTGCATTAATTGTTTTTATGGCCACGATGATATTTTTTTCATATCAAATTTCGTACGCCCAGCTGATTCACCTGATAATATCAAGAATAGCGCTGGCATCAAAAACATCTCTAGCAGCATCAGCAGCGACAATGACAGTAGCACTAATAATTCAACAAATCCGCCATCTTTAATAGAGAATGCAAACGTATCATTTGGATCTTATTCAAGTTTTGTTAATGACGTTAATAGCTTTTTATTATCTAGTTCCTCAAAATCCCATTCAAATAATACCACAAATTCCAAGACTGAGACTCCATCATCAAAGCTACTAGCTTTGCATGAAATAACCATTCAAAATACTTCAATGTCGGTACCAGCACCGGTAAGACATCCAGGCCAGCCATCCCACGAGGTAGTTTTTGCTCTTCCATTAAGGAATGACGGTAAGATTTGGTCAGGCACGGTAACATTTACAGCAAGTAAACCGATAGAAGTCGAGGTCCTTCATACTTACGCACCATTGGAGAACCCCGATTCCACTCATGGTGAACCTTATAACGCAGTATTGCCTGGAAATAAGAGCATTGCAATAACACATCTCCGAGATTTGGTTGATGTACCTATTGAAATAAATGGAACTGGAATAAGTTCAGGGACGCTAGATTTCGCAGGTAACGCACTATTATTTCACAAAACAAGCGGGGAGCCTTTCACTGTGACTTTTACTATTGATGCTGTTGCAAAGGAATTAACTAAACTCAGAAAATAGATTGTGGTACCGCTGGGTTTTTCCAAACAAAAAATCAATTATTGCGCCGTATATTGGGTGGGGATGAGTGAATTATTAATCGGGTAATGGCAGCCAATAAATCATTTTTGTCATTTGCTGGTGATATTCTTGTTCCGATGGCTTCCGTTCTGTTTGGTATACTTAAATTCATTATTTTGAGATGCTTGTAGGATCCCTGTGGGTAGTATGTCATGCATGACTGAAAGGATATATCCAAATAGACTACTCAGATGGTACTTGCTCTGATTTCGACAGGCCCAGGAGTATAAAGGTTAAATCTTAATATACTACATACTAAATATCTAATAAGATTTTGTAGAACTTGGAAACTCTGCTTTTTGTCTATGCTGAACACAGTAGATTCATGAAAATTTTGATTTGACAATAAGTCTGCAGTAGAAAAAAAGCTTTGTTGCTCTGTGTTCAATAATTCGCTTTTGTGACTGAAAATTTACTTCAAAAAATGAAACAGCGACACTAATTAGCTAAAATTAATGATTGTAGGGATGCAAGACGGGTATCGATATTGTCAGTTCGGACGTAAGTAAATCCCGATCCCTGATAAACTGTTTCTATAAATCCCTCTACATCCTCAATGTCCTCATGATATTGCAGTTTAGAAGCGTCTTTTAAAGTCCAGTACCAAATCTCTTTGCCTTTACCAGGATCGATATATGCTTCTATAACGCGTTTATTATCGCCTGTCAAAAAAGTTTTTACCTTAAGGGTAACATTACTTGTATTTATGAGATCGTTTAGGAAATAGTCTTTGCTTTTATTGTCGTTTGAATGAAAAACAAAATCATCTCCTGCTAAATTTTTTACATCATTCATTGTGAGTTTTAAGTATCTGCCGTCATCCCGATAATCCATAATATATGGATTACTGCTATTTGAAACGTCAAATACTACTCCTATTCCTCTCCGCTCAATATCGGGTGCATCTGACGCGTGAAAACCAGTGTTAAACATTATTTCAATATATGTTTCATTATCAAACTTATCTTCTGGTTGCTCAAAATAATCCAATATGTTTCCTTCCAAATTATCATTTGATTCTTTGCAGCATTCATGTCTAAACTTCCGTTAATGTTTTCTCTCAATTTCAATTCTAGGTGAATTTATGTGTTTATTGTGTCCTTGAGTGTGTTTTCCAAGGTCCAAATTAACTCTTATTTTTTTGTCAGAATTGCGGTCGACTAATTCGTATGAATATTGTTTGTTGAACTTTGTATCCGCTATCAGCATACCTTTTTCGTCAAATATTTTATTATCTGGTATTTCTTCTTCAGCCTGGTCTACTTCCTCCTCATTATTGTCATCACCCTCTTCAACGTCAGTTTGATTTAGATCTTCTTCCTTTGAGTCGCACATTATTTCCGATGAACTGTTTATTTCTGAGGAGCAATCATACGGATACATTATCTTTAAAAATGGACAAATATTGGTGATTGTCTTGGGATCTTCGACAGGTTCTGTGATATTATCTATACCGGTTCCATTATGAGGGATGGATGTTGTGTTATTTATGGGCGAAGAAAGGCTTTTATTACTTTGTCCAGGATTATCGTAAAATTCTGGACAATTTCTAGTATCTGTTGTATTTAGCAAAACATAGTTTTTCCCTTGAATATGACTTGCTGTTTGAGCGAAGGCCATAATTTCTACATTTGATTTTGGCCCTACAATCAAAATATTGTTCATAAAAAAGATAATAAAAGAAAAGAAGATAATTGTGAAAAATAGAATAAAAAAACTTTTGAAAAAAGGACTTACAGTTACCAATTTTTTAAATACTATAAATCTTCTATTATTTAAACGAATAAAATCCGTTTGAGATACCCTTTTTATTTAATAACGATTACAACTTCTTCAAAGTTGATTGATTAGAACGATCCTTTTTTGTTAAATAAAATTCTTCTGTTTTCAAATTTGATAATCTTACTAATTGATCGTATAGTATAATTATTGAAAAACCTTAAATCGATAAATTGGATACGTTCTGGTTTGACTTATGTTAACATGGTATTTTCAAATCTGATTTAATACTTGTTTTATCTTGATTATTCTTGATGATTTTTCTTGATTAGTGATACGGACCTAATTCCTGATACTCTTTTAATAGCAAATCTAAAACCTTCAAAGGTAGTAGATTTGATTTCATAATTTGTTAATTCTTAAAATTCTTGAAAAAATTCGGTTTGTTTGTATAGGTTAAGCTTAGTCAAAATAACTCTAGAGTGTCCCTGCTTTATTTTTTTTTAGAATATTATAGAACTTCTTAAGGACTGTCAATTCAAACCCTGCTTTGATTCGAATCTCCAAATTACTTTCAAAACCACACAAAGGAGTGAATAAATTTAATAGGTTGGTGGCTGCTTATCTTATTCATAAGAACGACACACAAGCCGAAAATTCTAACAAGTCAGATGGTTTCGAAGAGATTACTCTTAGCAAACGGCTGCTTTTTGGTACGGAGGCCGTGTTTAAGCGAGTTCGGAATTGTCTCAGTCGCACCTGGATATTCGGGGATTTCTGTGATGACCCATCATATGATCAAGCTGCACTGGTGAAACTGGTCACGCTTGAAGCCTCCTTCAAATCCGATTTGATCCAAAAATCATTCCTCTAGAAAAACTACTTGAAATATTTTGGTATACCCATGATCCAACTACACTTAATCGACAGGGAAATGATGTGGAACACAATATCGATCTGCCGTTTTTTATCAAACACCAAAACAAATGATACAGCAAAAGCCGCAAAGAAGATATTGAGAAAAAGAAAAGTTTACTCTAACTCCTATAGTCACTGAAATCACTCCTTTCAAAAACTTTTATCCTGCTGAGAAGTATCACAAAGATTACTATGATAACAACAAGAATTTACCATATTGTAGTTACGTGATTGATCCAAAATACAAAAATTATTATCAAAGTTTCAGGATAATGTGAGGAATGAATACTTGTAGTGTTTTTGCAAGTAATCAATAATGGCAATATAATTTTCAAATGAAAATTAAATTACCATTTTAAGAACTTACTTTTATCAAAGATCATATTCGGTTTACCTAAAATCAAATCTTTGTGTGATATTGAGATTCTCTTCAAATAATCTGTTTCTAGGCCTAGGGATTTTTATCTTTCTATCTGAATTTTTGCAGTTTTCTTACATTTTTGATAAGCGATTACAGTAGTTTGAGTCTCTATTGATTTATTAGCACATCTGTAAGCTAGAATATCTATGAATTTAAATTCCATAGTAATAAACAATAAACATGGGGGGGGTATCGAGGTAGATTATCAGGATGATATAATTCAAATTGTGGATCATTGAAAAATCCGAAAATTTCGTATTTTTTACAGGAGCCTGGGATTTCAAGGGAAAGTGGTATTCCCACTTTTAGGGATAGGGATGATTATGGAAAAAGTACGATCCAGCGAAACTTGCTTCACACTCTGCCTTTATTTCAAATCCAGAATTGGGTGTGATTTTTTTACTCACGACAAAGACTTGTGTGTCAGCTAATGTAATGATGCTCATACTGCTATTGGGCGATTTGAAAACACAAGACCCGAAAATAGTCATGTTATAACTCAAAATATTGATAGATTACATCAGCGTGGCGGATCCCAAAATGTCATAGAGTTGCATGGCAACATTTTTGAATGGTCTGTATAGAATGTGGAAAAAGAGAACAGTATGATTATTTTGATTTTTTCAATAACTTAATGAAGAAAAATTCCAACTTGTCCAGTTTGTGATATTATATTAAAAACTGATGGGCATTTTTGAGGAACCCTTGCCTCAAGACGCTTGGATTCATGCCATCCGGTTATCATGAATGTGACCTAATGTTTATTATTGGAACATCATTAAACGTTTCTCCAGCCAATACTTTACCATATCACGCTGTCAAAAATCATGTAGTGCTGGTAGAAATAAATCCTAATGTTACTGAAATGACCTCACTAATGAATTTTTCAATAAGAGCGAGTGCTTCTAAGATATTAACACAAATACTTGGTGTCGATTAACATCTAATTAATTGATTAAGACCAAATTTTAGTTTGATTATTTGAGTGTCATTGTTGACAAGATTGCCATTTAGAGAAATGATTGATTACCTTTTCTTTGATGCAAACAAGAATCTTCGTTTCAAACCACTCAAATCTGGTAGGACTACTTAATAAATGAAGATGAACAGCCTACTAAAAATATTATTATGATTTAAATATCTTAATTTCAGAATTTCAGCATTTGAAATGTTCTTCTTAAAACATTTATGCTGAGTTGTTTGCAACTGGAAGAAAGACTATAGAAATCAGAAAATGGAATACCAACTTTCGAGGTTCATTCTTGATACATGCCTCAAAAAATGTCAATAAAGATGCCTGTTTGACTCTAGATTTTGACGAAAGCAATCTGGTCAGAGGTGCTATTATAGAAAGGCGCTTCTAGTAATGATGTTATAAAGTATGAGACAATTGAAGATTTTTTGGGATCATCATCCAAGCATTTCTCAATTGAAAACTTTAAACCAAATCACACATTTAAGAGGTATGGCTTTTTAGTAAAAGATGCTTAAGATTTAGAGAAGAAATTCTTTATCTGGGGAAATTAGATTTTTTGAGATATCTGATTTTGAGTATTTGGGATAGATAGGTGTTCCTTTGTGTACTAATTATGAATTGTTTTAGTTGCTCCTGTGAACTTGATTGTTCTATTACCTTTTTGTAATATCAAAAATGATAGCGAAATTAAATGAATCAGAAAACCCAAACAAAATTGAATATTTTAGATAATTAGTCTTTTTTAAAATAAGGGATTGTCAAATGAAGTAGATTAGTAATAGTAATGGGTTTTGATCGTGATCTCCATGATTAAGGAGAAGGTTGGCTGAGTAGAGATCAATTAATTTTTCAGTTGATCCGTGAAATGTTAAGGGCAGAACCAGTACGGAACCACTTTAGTTGAGCGTCATTGTATGAGCAGGTATCAATGTAGCATCTGTTCTACTACCATCACTATGGGCATACAGGCAGTTATTACGCCTTGGTCTAAGATCTTGTAAAATCAATTATGCTTATTCTGTCGTCCTCTTATTTTCTCATAATCGGATGATTCCACAAATGTCAAAGCAAGGATTCCTGTTTCTTTAGATTTGTTTCATGTATCTCAAAACTTTGCGATTACTGGCACATCTCAAATATCTAGGAGTCATTGCCGCGTGTTCACGACTGCTGCCTTCCCATAATTCTTATCACCACGATTATCCATTTTAACCATCCGCTTTTACCTCTGGCAACAGGGTGTCAATGTTCTTATTTAAAGATTGAGTCCTTTGGCCATTTCACCGTTCCTAAACGTTCACTGCACCTAGTAACAAATTATCGCTTAATCGATCTAAGGTGTCCCCTATACATTAACCACGGGCCTGCAGGAGATATATGATTTGCCGTACATTTTCCCCTTTTACCTTGGTCAATACTGGTAATTTGCTAAAGTCGTTTCCATCCTACTCCGTGTGGTTCTCTAGAGCCTGAAGTCGTTGGCTATTTTTGTTTATTACCAATGCTACGCTTTCTGGGTCTGTAGCGGTGGACATAGATGTTCACTGTGTCTTTGAAACCAGTCCTCAGACTTGGAAGGCTTTAGTGGGTTTAGCTTGAATTTGGTTCCATCACTTGCTTCATCGTCTTTTAATGGGTTAAATGAGAGTCTACCGCCTAAGATGAGGGCTATTACAAGTTCTGACTACCAACAAAGTTCATGGTTTCTCTCTACCATCATTTCTTCCAGGGAAGCTTCTTGTAGGAAGTGACTATTGTATTTGGCTCTCCTTTTTTTATTTCAGGCTCATCTATCAGTCTTATGCAGGTCCAGCATTAGCCAGCACATTTTGCTCCAATATCTCTTAGTAATTGAATTCCGACCGTCTTTCTATCGTTTCTCTTATCATTTTCTGAGCCTGGTGTAACTTGGAGAGGTGTTTTTGTCTTGATTCCTTTTTCAATTGCCTGTTTTGCGATGTCAGCTGCACGATACATGTCTCCTGTAAGATGAATTATGCTTCCTATGAGCGAAACAGATATCGTGTCTAAGTAGTTGTTTTTTTGAATGTTCAACCATTTTTGAAATGGCCCCATAGATCAGGGCGGACCCACTATGTACAGGTTCTAGCTTCGAGTAGGTTTATTTCATTGTTGATCAAAAGTATTTGTGTAGGTTTTCATGATTTGGTTGGATTTTTCAATTTCAGGATCTAGGTGAGCAATTCTTTGTTTTCATTTGCAATATCTGCCAAATCTTTTTCGGCCGGTAGAGATCGGCAAGATTCCATTTGTCGTCATATGAAAAACAGAAACATGTAGCACTTTGGCTTCGCACCCATATTTGTTATGGTGGCTTTTCCTATGTTTCTTACATTTTTTGTGCCTGGTCCAAAGCATTCTATTATTGCGTTAGTCCCAGATACGGTTAGCTTTGATGCAACAAATAGAATGATATCTTTAGGGAGATGCCCAACCGTTTAGTTTCCATAAATATACCCTGATTCTTTTTGGGGCACAAGACTTCAAGGCAGCCCTGCCATAACTTCTCGGCAGCATCCAATCCGCTTCACCCGTATAAAGCAAGCATACCTAACCCCCTGCATTTGTGTAATAGGAATCCGTTCCGATCATCAAACCACCTGGAAATGCATAGTTTTCTAGGACAACCTGGTGTATTATTCCAGCACCAGGTTTCCAAAATCCGATACCGTATTTTTCTTGAGGCAGATTCTAGGAATTGATAGACTTCATTATTTTCATAAATTGCGGCTTTTGGTGTGTAAATCGCTACCCACCCTTGCTTGATCAAATGGTCGCAATTGAACCAGTGGGAACCAAAACCTGTTTTATACCTTGCCTGCATAAATTGCAAGATTGTGGCTTGTCCTGCAGTAACGTCTTGAAGGGCAACTCTGTCTTGGGTTTAACAGGATATATCCATTTCCGAGTTAAGCCGCATTAAAGGTCATAAAGTCTGTTAGATTCATCAAGGTGACCATTAGAATTTTTTCCAGTGTATATTTGTTTGAACTTGTTTGTACTTTAAAATATTTTTTTGTAATTTTTCATATACCTTTGGAAACCAAGTCAGTCTTGGTTGTTTTTCCTTTCAATTTCAAAGAATTTTGACTTGACATACAAAGACACGATTTTAAAGAACCTGCCAATATTTATCACTACTGACATTATTGTCAAGAGTATACAAATTGAATATTGAATTTGGGCGTGTTAGTGAGGTCGATGCAGTTCTCCTTCGGTCTCAGTAAACGTTCATTTTTTATTATGTTCTTTAACATTATCAAAATCTTTGATTAATAGTCCTTGTTAGCCTCCTCTGCCTAGTCATCTGGGATGAAGATAGAATTAAGCAAATAATAAAATAAGTTATAGTTTAAACAAGAAATCTATCGTTTTCAAAATCTTTGGTGGCATTTGATGATCAGCTTCATTGGATGCCGCCGAGCGCCATGCAGGCCAGCACAAATATAACCCTTCACGATCATATTGTTACATTTGGACGGTTACGTCATCCATATCTACTGCGCCCTGATATGGTTCTGATGCCAAGCCGGAAAGACGCCAGAGCCTGATTTGAATTGACATAACCGCCCAAAGAAGGTGATAATGAAAGAATGGAAAGATTGCCCAGAAAATGGATAAAGATTTTCAGATATCCACACTTTGTCAGCACTTCACCATCACACTGACACGACACTCAACACCGATCTCCGTTTCACGACTAACCGTTCACGACGAAACGCAACCATTCGAAATTTCGAAACACTGCCGCATCGACATGTTGACATGCCGAACGTCACGACTCGCCAGCAGCCGGAGCGCCGACCCGGCCTGAAAGCACGCCAGCTCGGAGAATGACCGCCATAAGAGCTTTCGTTAAACAGCACACGTCCCGCTCCCTGCGGGTAAAGAGGGCGATGACAACTAGCATAACGATTCGCCATATTGCCCACAATCATCTACCGCCTCCCTCCGCTCTGTCGACATCGAGAACCGCCTGTCTGAAATTGCTGGCTAACGCTCGCATCTGCCTATCATGCTGCTTGTGAAGAATGGTTTTTTTTGTCGCTGTTGTTTGAGGATTTCAAAAGGGTATCGGGAATTAATATAAAACTTCCCATTGGTATCTTACCTCTGATATTACAATTGCTGCGATAATGGGTTGCCGCATTACTTTTTCTGTGCTTTTACGCAGTAATTTTTGTGTAATGTATTGTAGCATTTATTTAGATTTACAACTAGCGCTTCTCGATTTATCGTCTGACGACTAAATTTCATTCTTGAAACAGATATATCTAACGCAGTAGTCGGATTTTCGCGATAAATCTCGCCGTCTTACTGACTGCGCTGGCGATATTTCCTTTGCCAATTTTCCCGCTCGACATTAAAGATCGTATTGCCGTCTTTTACTTGCGCAGGTCTTCTACCACTTGCACGCTTTGTTACCTGACCTGGTTCAACTGTCTCCATGTCTCGTAAGACTTGTCGAAATGTTAGGTATGTATCTTTTCATCGAACTTACATCGCTATTCCGATATTCGTAGGTGTCTAACCGATTTTGATATTCGTGTATTTTAACCTGCTTGCTGCCTTTGATTATTAAAAAAAGAAATAGTGTTTTTTGATACTTGAATCATGAGGTAAAAACGATTGATTAGTTCGCAGTCAGAGGGCATAAGATTAGTGATAAAACCTCTCTTCTTAAACAATGCATTAATTATTTCAGACCTGCGGCTTTGCAATCTTCTTCTTCCATTTAAAAATAATGTCGATTGATTGTATATTCCGGGAAAGTTGAGTAAACTTTCTTAAAAGTCTCTATTTTTATATTTTTTAACAAATTCGTTGGTTTCCAAAATGATAGTGAGTCTAAATTTACAAAGCCTGATAAAAGTAGGGTTCATAGAATTCAATCCATCCTTCAAAAAACTATTTTTCCTCCCGCTTTAAACGTATCTTACTTTCCTTTGTCTTTGACTGTTATTGTAACAGTAGTTTGACTAGAAGAGGCATCTTTTCCAAATGAAGAAAAGAATCTCCTGATTATGAGATCTAATAATTTTAATTCTGAATCTTCCAGTTTTTGCTTTGGTTTTTGGCCCGTCGGATAAATGGCCGGATGCGCAGGATCAGTTTCTTTTCCTTCGTTTGGTTTGAGGGTTTTATCGGCTAACAATCTTAACGAGATCTCTGAATATGCAAGAATTGATCTAGTTTTGTTACCAAATGAATTATCCTGATGTAAATTATTACCATTCAGGTTTGAAACTGCTTTAATTATTTTTTCATAATTAATTGAGGAAGGTAACTTTTGGCTTGATGTTCTTGGATATGAAATAAGGGCGGCCAAGTACAATTTCTCAGCAATTGAAAGGGTGTAACTAGGGGTAAACCTAAAAAGCCTATATGCTTCTTTTTGGAGGTCCCCAAGATTAAAAGGAATTGGTGGTCTTATTGATGTTTTTTGGCGCTTGATATCTGTTACTTTGCCGAGTTGATTTTTGCAAGAGTTGACTATGTTTTCGGCAGCTGACTTTGTGTCTATGCGCTGGGGATAATAATAAGTTTTGATGATTTGGTTGTTTTTTTCAAAATCTGCTATAACATTCCAATAGGGTTCAAATATATGATTTTCAATTTCTTTTTCTCTTTCTACGACGAATGC